>JAPYUD010000047.1:0-13572 GCA_029936215.1 Pirellulaceae bacterium
TCCATCGAAAATTCCGCCTTGATTTACGTTTTGGGCAAGGGTCTTCACGAAGTATAGAACCTGCTAGTCTTTCACGGCCGTGAATAAATGTCAACCATCCACATTTGGGTTGGCTGGGACATGAAAACACGGGCTGGCAATGGTATCAGCCGAACTGGATTCCCGGTGCCAACGGGTATCCGCGAAGGAATTCTGCTGACGAGAGCATCCTTTTTCCCGCCGGCTTGAGCTGCTCGATCACGATCACACCCGCGCCGGTGGCAACGTGAATTCCCTGCTCGTCGATCTCGAGAATTTCACCCGCCTGCCCCTCGGCCGAAGTGGTGAGAACCAGGGCCTGGTCGATAATCAGTCGCAGCGACTCGGTCTCTCGCTGCCAGTGGGTAAAACTGCCAGGCCAGGGTTTCAGGCCGCGGATCCGGTTGGCAATCTGCAGCGCTGGCAGTGACCAGTCAATTTCTCCATCCTGTCGAGCGAGCCGTGGTGCCGGCGTGGATTCTGCATCGACCTGGAAATCCCCGATAGGTGATTGCCTGTCCCATTTTTCAAGCAGGGTGATAGCATCCAGAACCGGGTCGATTCCCAGCAGGGCGAGGCGCGATTCAAGCTCACCGGCATCCTCCTGCTCGCCAATCGGGGTCTCTCGCCGGACCAGGCATGGACCGGCGTCGAGCCGGGGTGTCATGTGGATTACCGAGATACCGGTGGTTGATTCACCCTGGATAATTGCCCATTGCACGGGGGCGGCCCCGCGGTAGCTGGGAAGCAGGGAGCCATGCAGGTTGATGCCACCAAGGGGGGCAACCTGGAGAGCCTCGGTGGAGAGAATCTGGCCATAATCGCAGACGACCAGCAGCTCTGGCTGAAACTGGGCCAGTTGCTGAAGGAATCCTGGCTGGTTGACATCGTCAGGTTCGAGCACGTCGATACCGAGCTCAACGGCAGCATCCCGCATCGGATTGGGAGCCGGCTTGCGGCGGCCGCTTGATCGTTGTGGACGCGTTACCAGGGCCGCCAGCTGGTGGCCCGAATGAGCCAGTGACTGGAACATCGGTACGGCAAACGGTCCAGTTCCCATGACAACCAGCTGCATCGGCTATCCCATCCAGGCAAAGTTCAGTCCATCAAACGTCTAGCAGTACCGTTCCTCGAATTCCGCAAGGCGGGCGAGGATCTGTTCGTCATCAGGGATGTCGCCGCGGTCTCGACGTGACTGGAATTCAATGGCAAGTTCATCGAGTGTCGGTTCCAGTTCCAGCTTGTCTTCAGTTGCAACCCGGTCAGTAAAGAGGACGCCATCCAGGTGGTCATTCTCGTGTTGTACGACACGCGCCATCATCTCGGAGAGGGTGGCACGGAAGGGCTGGCCCTGGAGATTATATGCTTCCACGTGGACCTGGCTTGGTCGTGTCACCGCCGCGGAGACACCCGGGATACTCAGGCACCCCTCGTCACTTTCGGCCTGTCCCTCCTGCTGGGTCAGGACCGGGTTGATGAAGACCAGCTCCTCCCCCTCCTCGGGGTTTCCTTCGCTGTTCACGATAAACAGCCGCAGCGGCAGGTCGACCTGGTTGGCTGCCAGGCCAATCCCGTTGGCCTCGTACATCAGGGTGAACATCTGTTGTACGATCATCTGCAGCTCGGAGTCGACGTGGCGTACTGCCTTTGACTTGTGCCGCAGTGTCGGGTGAGGGTAACTGACAATCTGCACGAGAGCGACTCCGCTCGATAATGACTAGCGTGTCCAGTCCGGCCGGGGACTACTTTTTTGAGCGTATCATTTTCTGCCCCTGAACTAAAGGCGCCAGGCTGCCCGTTATCACGCTTGCCGATTCGCACGATAGACTTCACGTTGACGCCCTTCCGGGGCACTTCTAGAATACGGCTGAAAATTGGTCTGATAGATCCCTGACACCATACAGAGAGGTACTCGTGCCGTCCCCCGAGCGTGTGACGCGAGAGGCTGGCGGCGATCTGGGAGAGAAGAGCAGGCAACAGGGCTTTACGCGCCGTCGTCCGCGCGCATGGTTGTTTTCGCTGGGACTGCATGTCTCGATCCTGTTGCTACTGGGGCTGCTCGTGCAGCGTCTTCCTCGTGGAATCGTCGAAACAGTCGAACGAACTGGTGGAATTGTACTGGTCAAGAACCAGGGCGAGAGAACGGAATATTATTCCGCCGAGGATGCTGTGGATTCGATTGCTGCCCAGTCAAGCGCTGCCCAGTCACTCTCCTCCCCGGCAGAGCTGGAGCTTTCGCTGCCTGGCAGCCTGCCAATGGTCGGGGAGACAGGTGCCGACCTGGCTGGCCAGGGAGAGGATCCGTTCGAGTCTCTGCTCCAGGCCCGTGGTGGCCGGGAGACAGGTGAGTACACGGTGGAGACGGGAGTTTTTGGTGTCAAGGCAAAGGGATCCCGGTTCATTTACGTGTTTGACCGGTCCGCCAGCATGAATGCCCTCGAGGGACGGCCTCTCGAGGCAGCCAAGGGACAGTTGATACGCAGCCTGCAGGACCTGGGCGAGACCCAGCAATTCCAGGTTATCTTCTATAACAACGAGCCGACCATCCTGAATCCGTTCTTTCCACGTCCGCCTCGCCTGCTGTTTGCCGGCAAGCAGAACCGGCAACTGGCGACCGACCATATCCGGGGGATCGTGGCAAGCGGGACGACGCGACACGAGGATGCGCTACTGCTGGCCCTGAAGATGAGCCCGGACGTCGTTTTCTTTCTTACCGATGCAGAAGAGCCCGTGATGACATTCCAGGAGCTGGAAAGGGTATCTCGCCGAAACCAGTTCGTGGGAGCATCGATTTACACGATCCAGTTTGGGATTGGCCCACCCCAGGGTGGCGAGAATTTTCTCGCCCGCCTGGCCCGTCGTAACGACGGCAAACATGCTTATGTTGATGTCAGCCGGCTACCGGCACGCGTTCCCTGATTCCCTGTTAAGCCCTCACGATACAAGATGAACTTCAACAAGATATTTCGCCCCGTCCCGGTCGCCCTCCTGCTGGCAGCCTTTTGCCTCGGTCCGGCAGCCCGCCTGGCTGCCCAGTCAACAGCCAGTGACACGGTTCATGTCTGGGATGAGAAGGGGGAAACGCAAACACGGATCCGCGGAACGATCCAGGCTTATGATCGGAACGTGCTCACGATCCTGACGGTATCCGGCCGGGAGCAGCAGGTTCCCTCGGACCGGGTGGCACGGCTGGAAAGCCGTTGGGACCGACGGCAACTGGAAGGGGACACGGCCTTTGCATCGGGAGAGTTCGAGAGGGCTGACCAACTTTACCGCCAGGCGCTGGAGCACGAGATGCGAGACTGGGCTCGCCATCGCCTGGTTGCCCAGCTGGTCTGGTGCCAGCAGGCAACCGGCAAGTGGCCCGAGGCGGGAACTCTCTTTCTCAAGCTGGTCATCGGAAGCAACCCGCAGACACCTTACTTCGATACGATTCCACTGGCCTGGAAGACCCCTGCCGCGTCACCCCCGATGCAGCGACTTGCAAAGACCTGGCTTGTGGACGAGCGATCCAGGGTGGCCAACCTGATAGGGGCCAGCTGGCTGCTGACATCCACCGAGCGTGAGCTGGCAATCGAGGTCCTCCGGCAGCTGGCCGTTGGCAAGGATCGACAGATTGCCTTTATGGCAGAGACACAGCTCTGGCGAATCCAGGTCCCCACGGCATCGGAAGTGACCACCAGGGAGTGGGAGAAGCTGGTGTCGCGGATGCCCCCGGCATTACGAGCCGGTCCCTATCACCTGCTGGGACATGCCCTGCAACGTACCGGCAGGAGCCAGGACGGGCTGATTGCCTGGATGCGAGTTCCACTCCAGTACCCGCGACACCGGCTGCTGGCTGCCGAATCACTCCTGGTCACCGCTCGTCACTACCAGTCCGCTGGAAAGCGGGAACAGGCAATAACGCTGTGCCGGGAACTGATGAGCGGTTATTCCACGACAATTGCCGGGCAGGCCGCCCAGGACCTGCTCCAGGAACTTACTGATAAATGACCTCAAGGTGGGGAGAATAAATTTTGAATCACATGATCTCAAACCGGATTCGCTGGATTACCCTGGCACTGTTGCTGGGAATCCTTGTGGGAGCCACGGAGTGGTTCTCGCTTCAGGCCCAGGCACCAGGGCAACCAGCTGCCGAGGTGGTAACAACCCAGGCGGAGGCGGCTGATACGGCCCCCAGTGGATTCCTGGAAATCATCTTTGCTGGTGGGTTTTCCACCCTCTTGATCATTATCGTGCTGCTGGGCCTCTCCCTTACCGCTGCTTACCTTGTCTTCGAGCAACTGATGACGTTGCGGCGTAACGAGATCATGCCGGAGCAACTCGATGAGGAGGTTCATGCATTGATCAAGGCTGGCCAGTTTCGCCAGGCTCACGAGCTTTGTGGGCAAAACCGGAGTTTCCTGTCACTGATCATCCGCCAGGGGCTGGTGGAAGTGGATGGGGACTGGAGCGACGTGGAAAAGGCGATGGAGGATGCCACGGCGGAGCAGTCGGCCCAGCTCTTTCGTCGCATTGAATACCTCTCGGTGATCGGCAATATCGCTCCCATGGTAGGACTGCTGGGAACCGTGGTCGGCATGATCATGGCTTTCCAGCAGGTTGCATCGACCCAGGGTTCGGCTGGTGCGGGAGAACTGGCAGAGGGGATCTACCAGGCCCTGGTAACAACCGTGGGAGGGCTGATCGTGGCGATCCCGTCACTGGGAGCATTCGCCGTTTTCAGGAATCGCATTGACCAGCTGGTCGCCGAGGCAGCTTACCGGGCCCAGAGGGCACTGACACCGATAAAGCGTCGATCACGGGTCTCCGGATCCGCTACCAGCGGAACATCGACTCCGGTTGCCCCTCCACCGCCACCTGGCAGTGAGTGAGAAAGCGAAAGGAGCGAGGGCCATGAAAGTACCGAGTCATCTGAAGGGGAGCGGCGTCGACTTCAATATGACCCCGATGATCGATGTTGTTTTCCTGTTGATCATCTTCTTCCTTGTATCGAGCCACCTGGCCAAACAGGAAGTGCATATGAAGCTGCCCCTGCCGGATGCCCAGAGCGGGACCCAGGCAGAGAATTCCGAGTTACCGAGGGTGGTTGTCAATATCTCGTTGGAGGGTGCCTTGCGGATGGCCGGGCGGCAATTGACGCTCGAGCAGTTCCAGCAGCAACTGCTCGAGCGACGGATGAAGAGTGGCAAGGACCTGGAAGTCCGAATCCGGAGTGATCGCGGGGTTCCTTACCGGAATATCAGTCCGGTCATGCAGCGCTGTGCAGAAGTGGGTATCTGGAACGTGACATTTGCGGTCTACCGACCCGGGGAGGCTCGCTGATGCGCCGCCGCAGTCCCTTTGCCCGCCGCGATTCCCTGGAAATCAAGATGACGCCGATGATTGACGTCGTCTTCCTGTTGCTGATTTTCTTTGTCTGGACCGCGAGCTTCCAGGTCGTGGAGTACGTGTTGCCGAGCGAGTTGTCGACACTGCTTGGAAACCAGGCGGCGGTCGACGTGCCACCCCCGGAAGCTGATTTCGAGGACGTGGTGGTCCGGATTCACTGGATCGGGGACCATCCAGAGTGGACCGTTAACGACCAGCAGGCGGATTCCCTGGAAGAGTTGCACCAGCAGCTCCAGGCCATTGCCCGGATCAAGCAGGATGCACCGGTGATCCTGCATCCGGACCAGGAGGTGCCGCTGGGGGATGTGATCAACGTGTTTGATATCTCACGACTGATTGGCTTTGAAAAAATCCAGTTCGTGGCCGGGGATGTACTCTAGGGATATGACAGCGAGGTAATCGAGTGGTCCGGCAGCTCCTTCAAATCATCCTGGTCAGCCTGCTGCTGGATGCGGGAATGGTCGTGGCCCAGTCGCCGGACGAGAGCCTGCTTGACGGACTCCGGCAACGAGGCCTTTTTGAACTGGCTCGCCACCATTGCCAGCAGAAACTGGAGGATTCCGGGGAAGGCACCAGGGAGCAGGTGAAGTGGACCGTACAGCTGATGCGCACACTGTCCGCCGAGGCACGACAGGCAGGCCAGCAGCAGCGAGATACCCTGTGGGACCAGGCCGGCGAGGTGGCCGAGAGTTTCGTTGTTGAGCATCGCGAGCATCCGCAACTTGTCCTGCTGCGAGTCCACGCGTCACTGATCCAGCTTGCCAGGGGCGAGCTCGAACAGTTTGAAGCAGAAGTGGCACCGGATCGTGAAGCTGCCATGCAAAAAGCGAGGCAGGGTCTGCGAGAGGGAATCCGGAATCTCGCCCTGCTTGAGCGTGAACTTCCGGCGATGATTCCCCAGGCACCCCGTCGCGCCGAGGGGGAGCTGCTGACAGCGGGGGAGCTGACTTCACTGCATAACAATGTCCGTTACCAGCTGGGGCGAGCTTACCGGAACCAGGCGCTGAGTTACCCGGCCGATGGAGATGACCGGATTGCAGCCCTGCAGCGGGCCGCGACGCAGCTGGAGAAACCCCTTACGCAGCTCGCCGAGGATGACCCACTGACGGTGGAAGTGATCCGGGAGCTCGCGTCCTGCCTGCGGCTGCAGGGAAAACTCGAGCCGGCCACGCAGCAACTGGCACGACTTGACGAGATGGTTCTTCCAGCTCGCCAGCTGCTGGCGATTCGCGCCGAACGCGTGCAGCTGGCCCTGGCAGCTGGAAAAACGGACCAGGCGATCACGTTGCTCCAGCAGCCTCGACGAGTTGGCGGCGTGATTTCCCCGGAACTGGACATGGCCGTGCTCGATACTTATCTGGTAATCCTGGAGAAGGCCCGCCAGCAGATGGACAAGCAGCGAGTTAGCCAGCTCCAGGACCAGGCGCTCCAACTGGTGCGAACGATCCGTAATGACCACGGTGGTTACTGGGGACGCCGCGCAGAAATACGGCTGGTCCAGGCGGTTGGCCAGCAGGGTGACCTTGCCAACCTGGGGATCATGCAGCAGGCGGCCGATGACCTTTACCTGCGGGGGAAGCTGGTCGAGGCCATTTCGGCGTATGAAAAAGCAGGCCAGCTTGCCCACCAGCAGGAAGCGGATGACCAGGCCTTTCCACTTTATTACAAGGCTGCCCTGGTCTCTCTCAAGCAGGAGAACATTCCGGCATTCATTGACCGTCTGCGGAAGCTCTCCGCCCTCATGCCCGAGCATCCACAGGCCCCGCTGGCACACCTGAAGGCGATCCAGCAGGCGCATGCACTGGGGCAGGAGGAGGAGGCCTGGCAGGTTACCTACCAGCAGATGCTGGTGGCACACCTCGAGCTGTGGCCCAGCGACAAGTCCACCGACCAGGTTCGACTCTGGCTGGGGTCGATGGCACGGGAAGCCGGAGACTGGGTGAAGGCGATTGAATATTACCAGGGTATTTCTGTTGGAGAACCGAGGTTCCCGGTGATCCTGGAAGTCCTCGAGACGTGCTGGACAAACCTGCTCGCACAACTGGATCCTGACCAGCGGGGACCGGGACTGCAGCAGGCGCTGGCCTATTTCCAGCCCCTTTACCAGGATGCCAATGGCCAGTTCCAGGACCGCTGGAGCGTGGCAGCACGGCAGGCACTGCTGGTCACCTCGCGGCTTCAGCTGAGGTTCATGCCGACACCCTACCCGCAGGTGGAGAGACTTGTGCAGGCAGGGCGCACGGGACTTCCTGCAGCAGGGGATCAGTTCCTTAGCCAGGCCAACGCGATCCTGATGGTGGCGCTGGCGGGACAGGGAAAGCTTGAGGAAGCCGACCAGTTACTGGGCCAGATCGGGCAGCAGGATCCACAGCGATTATTTGAGATCATGCAGTCGCTGTCGGAACTGGCAGAAAAATCTTCCGGTACCGGTGGTCGCCTGGCAACACTCCAGCTGAAGCTTTTTGAGCGTTCGGCAGGTCAGCGGCAGCAACTGGCCCCGGCCCAGCAATTACGCTGGGATCTCGCCCATGCGCGGGCGATGGCTGCAGCGGGCGAGCAACCCCAGGCAGCCCGGATGCTCAACCAGCTCTCGGCGGCTCATCCCCAGTCCGCAGGTGTCCAGAGGGCACTTGCCGAGGTGCTGATGGATGGTGCCGATGCGGCCTCCTGGCAGGCTGCCCAGCTCCAGTGGCGGCGGATCCTCGCCAGGGCCCAACCGCAGGGGATGCTCTGGTACGAGGCCAAGTACGCCATCGCACTGGCATATTTCAAGCTGGGACAGAAAAAGGAAGCGGCGGCGCGAATCGAGTACCTGCAGGCTACCAGTGGCCTGGAGAAAACGGCGCTCCGAGCAAAATTCCTGGAACTCCTTGCCCGTTGTCGCTAGAGCATTACTTCTTGACTGCCCAGATGTTGCGGTAAACAACCGGGTTTCCGTGCCCCTGCAGGTAGAGGATACCGGGACCGGCAGCCTCCGGATGCTTCCCCGGAGTTCCGTGGGTCAGTTCCAGGTCGTCGTGGATGACCACGCCGTTATGCCACAGCGTGATGCGACCGTTCTTTACCTTTTTGCCCGCGTCATCGTAACGAGCGGCGGTAAAGTCATAGTCATAGGTCTGCCAGACAAGAGGCGGCAGGCACATGTTGACAATCGGTTCGGAGATCGAGTAAATCCCTCCGCACTCGTTGTTCTTGCCATCCAGACCAAAGGAATCCAGCACCTGGACCTCGTAACGGCCCTGCACGTACATCCCGCTGTTGCCCCGGCCCTGTCCACGGGCAGCCGGGATGAAGGGGGTGCGGAATTCCAGGTGCAGGTGATGGTCGCCGAACTTCTCGGTGGATTCGCAGTCATGCCGGAGAAGGTTCTCCATCACGACCTGGCCTCGCGTGAAATTGGCAGCACTCTTCTCGGTGCCGTCAAAAAGCACCACGGCACCTGACGGTGGTTCTTTCCCAAGCGTCTTGCTCGTCCGCTCCACCTTGTTGAGCTTTCCCAGGAGCCGGTCACCGGCGGAGAGAATCATCACGCCATCTTTCAGCCGGCAATCATAACTTTCCGCTTCGTCAGTGGTAACGTTGACCACCTTCCCGTTACGGGTTCCCTTGGCCATCGACATGTCGTCTCCACGCTTCCAGCCTGCTCCCGGGAGTCCATCCGCGTGGATCCGAAACTGGAACGTCCCTTTCCCCATGGCGATTACCTGGACTCCGATCTTCGTGAGAGCATCGCCCTTTTTGAAGTCACCAAGGTACTCACCCTGGAAGCGGTAATCATCGTTGATTTTTGCTGGATCGGTAATCACCACCTTGTCCTGGGCGGCGATGCCGGCAACGAGGGTCAGTGAAAGAACAGAGGTCAGCACGGAGAGTGGAAGGTGACGCATGGGACTCTCTCCCTTTTGGGCAGCATTGAATGTTTTATCCAGGGGCGCCTGCTCCCAGGAGCAGGGACAATCATTGTGATCGTGGCAGGTGAGCGATGCAAGCAAACGGACTTGTTTCCCGCAGGGAAAAACCTCTCTTGTTTTTCGGCGAAGAATCCGGAGGATCATGGAATCGAGTTCACGCGAACGCAGCGTGAAGGACTGGAGGCCCGCGCGGGCTTTGTAACTGTACAGGCGACCGCGTTGGCGAGGCCCGCGACGGGAAGGAGGTGATCTGTGGAATACCACTGTACGAACATGCGAGGTGGTACTGCCTGATGGCAGTCGGCGGGCTGTCCGCTGGGCAGCCACCTGGCACGCCAGCTCCACATGCCTGTGGAGACTGGCCGGTGTCGAAAAAAGAGAACAGCCGGGTTGCTTCCCGCTGGAGGCGCCCGGCTGTTTGTCTTTGCCAGGGCCGCTCTTGTTAGCGCCTGCCCAGTTCCACCTCGAGCCACTCGTAGATTCGTGCTTCCGCTTCAGCAGGCACCGCGGGGCCCAGGCCGTGATTGTAGAGTCCCAGCGGGGGACGCCTGCCATAGAGCCGGTAGATCCGCAGGGCATCCTCGACCAGTGGCCAGCTGACGGTCCCGTCAGCCGAGTCCCCTCCGATCAGCAGGAAGGCTCGCGGGGCGACCAGGCCAAGGAGTTCATTGTGGTCATGGGGAGAATCGTGCATCTGTTTTCCCAGGTACCAGGGAGCATCCCAGTTAGAGAAGGTCTTGGAAATTCCCCCCTCGCTACTGACAGTCGCCCGTACCCGCTCGTCAAAGGCGGCCAGGTAAATCACCTCCTTGGCTCCCAGGCTGTGCCCCACGCTGCCAATCCGTCCAGCGTCGACATGGGGCTGGGCGAGGAGCAGGTCCACCGCCAGCTGGGAATCGTAGAGCATGCGGGCCATCCCACGTGAGTCGGGATAGGCCTCGAGGAAATGGTCCGCCTGTTGCTGGGCCTGGATCATATCGTTATTCGGCCAGAGGTAATTCCGTGGGCAGAAGGCAACCATCCCCCGCCGGGCAGCACCCAGTCCAAAGGCCTTTTCGGGGGCACCCTCCACGCCAGCAGGCTGGCGGATACTGTGATTGACAGTGGAATGCAGCACGACGATCCCGGGGACCTGCCCCCTTAATCGGCTGGGGCGGACAATATATGCCTCCACGAACTCGCCAGGCAGGGCCTCGTAACGGACCCGCTGGCGGGTAATCCCCTCCGGTAACTGTTCCGTTTCCAGTATCTCCAGCTTCGGGAGGGGCCGTGGACGAATAGCGACAGGACCGAGTTCCTTGAGCCAGCGGTCACGGATCGTGTCACGATACAATTCCCAGTCACGACGGCTCTGGATGACCTGATCGATATTCACCTGCAACAGCGAGGGGAAGCGGAGCTGCTCGCCGGCGATCCTGACCGGGGCCTGCTGGGTTTCTTTCAGCCAGCGAACATGGCGTTGTGCGTGAAGCGGGCGGTTCGCAGGCAGAATGAGTAGCACCACGAGCAGCAGGAGACTCCATCGAAACATCCTGGGAGACCTTTCCATTTCGGCATGGCTGACAATTCCCTCGAGCCATCATTATATTGAATACCAGGTCGAGCGTCGTTGGTTTCAGGCACAACTGGCCTGAGAGAGTTTGTCGAGGGGGAAAAATGGAAAACGCTGGAGGCAACCAGTTTGCCAGTGCTCTTTCGCAAGAGGAGAACTGGCAGAAAGCAGTGCAGGAGGTATGCGCGACGGCCCGGCCGGAAGGGACGCCCCCGCCGGACCTGGCAATCCTCTTTTTCTCCAGTGATCACCTGCCGGACGCCGAGTCGATTGCCCGCCAGTTGTCCGAACAGCTTGAATGTGAAAACCTCTTTGGGTGTAACGGCGAATCGATCGTCGGCTGTGAGCTGGAGATTGAACAGTCACCGGCACTCTCGCTCTGGCTTGCCTGGCTCCCGAATGTTGAAATCATCCCCATGCACCTGACTTTTGAGCGCACGCCGGATGGGGGCACGATCCTGGGATGGGCCGACGAGCTGATGGAAGGGTGGGATCCTTCCGCCGCTATGCTGGTGGTTGCTGACCCTTTCAGCTTTCCGATGGAATACCTGCTGGAACGGATGAACGAGGACCATGCTGGAATCCCGATCAGCGGCGGGATGGCCAGTGGAGCTTCCAGCCCCGGGGAAAGTTGCCTGGTCCTCGGGTCCAGGACCTACACCGACGGGGCGGCCTGCCTTTGCCTGCAGGGAGAATTCCAGGTCCGCACCCTTGTTTCCCAGGGATGCCGGCCGATTGGTGAGCCCTACGTGATCACCCGCTCCGAATCCAACGTGATCCAGGAGCTTCGCGGGGAACCTGCCCTGGTTCGCCTGCAGGAGGTCTTTGACAAACTGCCCACCTGCGATCAGGAACTTGTCCAGAAAGGACTCTTTCTGGGCCGCGTGGTGAGTGAGTACCAGGAATCCTTTGAGCAGGGAGATTTCCTGATCCGAAACGTGATCGGAATCGATCCGGAAAATGGCAGCATGACAATTGCTGACTACATGCGGCCAGGGAACACCGTACAATTCCATATTCGAGATGCGGAGACAGCGAATGCAGAGCTTGTCCAGTTGCTCGCTGCCCTGGCAGGGGATGGTCAGCCTGCTCAAGGTGGCGGATTGCTTTTTACCTGTAATGGTCGAGGAACGCGATTGTTTGATGTCCCACACCACGATGCAGGACTGGTTCGAGAGAAACTGGGAGAGATCCCGATCGCTGGGTTCTTTGCCCAGGGAGAAATCGGCCCTGTCGGAAACCAGGTTTTCCTGCATGGATTCACAGCGAGCATGGTCCTTTTTTCCTGATCACCCCCTGGAGGACGCATGATCATACGAAGCCTTATCCTGCTCGTTGGCTTGCTCTTGTTTGCAGGGCCGGATGACAACCCGGAGCAACGCACAGAGGATCAGCGCCAGCTGCAGCCGCTGCAGGATTTTATTGGGAGCTGGCGTGGAGTGGGCCAGCCACGGCGCGGTTCCACGGTCGGTTCATGGAAACAGCTCGACAAGTGGCAATGGAAGTTCGAGGAGGACCGTGCCAGCCTCTATTTTTCAACGATGGAGGGAAAGTTCTTTCGTGATGGCCGCCTGCGAGCCGCCAAGGGGGAAGGGGCCTATGAGCTTGTCGCCAACCCACAACAGGAGAAATCTGATCCACAGAGCTTCCGGGGGAAACTCGACGAGGCAGGGCGGCTTGTGCTGCTGAATCCGGATACCGTTGCAGGTCAACCGGCACGAATCACGTTGCGACTGCTTGCCCGTGGTGACCGCATGACAGTGCTTTTTGAACAGCGGCTGGGGAAGTCCTTTTACTCGCGGCTTGCCGAGATCGGCTGCACCCGGGAGGGGAGTGGTTTTGGCAAGGGACAGGCTTTTCCCGAGTGTATTGTCTCGGGTGGCCGTGGGACGATCGAGGTGACCTTCGAGGGCAAGAAGTACTTTGTCTGCTGTAGTGGCTGCAAGGATTTTTTTGACGACGATCCCAAGCAGGCCCTGGCAGAATGGCAGATGCGGCTGAAGGATAAGGAATAATCAGCTGCCAGGTCAGCCAGCGGAGATCGATTCCCAGCTTCCACTCTCGGCAGAGCGGAAAACGGCCTCGATGACGAGCATGTTCTGCACTGCATCCTCGATCGGCGTCGGCACCTCGGTGTCGTCGAGGATCGCCCTGGAGAAGAGGTCCCCCTGGATGCCGTACTGGTCACAGGCATCGAAGGTTATCTCCTCGATCTCGGCGTTTTCATCCTGGTGCCAGAGCCGGCAGGGTTGATCAGGTGGAGCATTGAAAGGAATTTCTATTTCAATGCGGCCGGCGTCGCCAAAAATATTCACTCGCTGGTAAGGGGCCAGCTGGGTGGAACTGGTGAATGTCGATGTGCCATTGCCAAAGTCAAGAGTCACCGAGGCCAGGATGTCCGTCTGGAAACGTGCGTCGAACTCGGCAATCGCGAAGACCCTCTGGGGCGTGCGGTCGAAGATAAAACGGGACAGGGAAATCGGGTAACAGCCGATGTCCATCATGCCACCACCGCCGACATCTGCGCGGTTGCGGATATTGTCAGGGTCGACATTGTGATAGGAGAAAAAAGACTGGATGGTTCGCAGTGAGCCAATGCTCCCGTCGCTGACAAGCTGCCGGGCTTTTTGCCACTGGGGGTGGTGACGGAACATGAAGGCTTCCATCAGCTTCAGATGCGGGCGGCGGGCCCCCTCATCC
>JAPYUD010000048.1:0-13559 GCA_029936215.1 Pirellulaceae bacterium
CTTGCAGAAATCCCGGGCAGCCTCCAGTTCCTCCATGTAACCACGTGGGACGAGTAGCTTGAATTCAATCGAGCGTCCCCCCGGGCCCATCGCGGGCGCTGAAAAACTGAGTGACTCCACCCCGGGAATCATTCCTGTCTCCTCGCGCCAGGCGGCAATCAGTTGCTCGCTGGTAACCGTCCGGTCCTCCAGGTCAACCAGTTCCACATCCACCACTCCAACGTGGGCTCCATTGGTACGCTGGTCTGAACCCATATTGTCGGGCATGGTAACATGCCCTACCGCCCGGTGACGAAGGTCAATCAGGGGCCGGTCGGGCGAGAGTCTTTTCTCAGCGCGCAAGACAGCCGCCTCGAGTTTCCGTGTTGCCGCATCGGTAAGTTCTGCCGGGGAACCCTCGGGAAAGACCACCTTGGACCCGATCAGCGGGCTATCCACCTTGGGGAAAATAACAAATGGGGTGACACCTGCCTGGACTGCCATCACCGTGACGACCAGCAGCGAGGTCCCGCTGAAAACAAACGCCCAGGGTCGCTCCAGGCCCCATTTCATGACTGGCAGGTAAAAGCGTTCTACGACGACACGCAAACCGGCACGGGTCCAGATGTTGATCCTGTCAAAGACCGACTTGAGGAAACGAAAAGGGAAGAAGATGAACCCCAGAATCTCAAAGAAAACACTCTTTCGATGCGCGAGGTGGCAGGGAAGCAGGAAAACACTCTCGGCCAGCGAGATGGCAAGCATGGCAATGACCGCTACCGGGATGACAGCAAAGAACTTTCCCATCACGCCGCTGATAAAGAACATCGGGGCAAAGGCAATAATGGTGGTCGTGATCGAGGCGGTCACCGCCGGAAGAACCTCGTAGGCTCCCTCCACCGCGGCGGTGGGATAATCCACCCCCTTCATTTCCCGGTGGGTACAGATGTTCTCACCAATCACGATCGCGTCATCGACAACAATCCCCAGCGCTAGCAGGAAAGCAAAAAGGGAAAGCAGGTTCAGGGTATGGCCCATGGAGAGCAGTACGAAACCGGCACCAAGAACCGAGATGGGAATTCCCAGGGCAACCCAGAAGGCGAGTTTCAATTCCAGGAAGATTGCCAGCACCAGGAACACCAGCAACAACCCCTGCAGGCCATTTCGACGCAGCAGGTCCATTCGCCCCCTCACGTGAATCGACTGGTCAAAGAAAACCTGCACCTGGTAACCGGGAGGCAACGGGTCGTAACCCATTCCCTGCTGCTTGTCATGGGCGTACTTGTGGACGGCATCGCAGAGGCCCAGGACATCCTCGTTCGCAGTTCGGTCAATGGCAATCACCAGCGCGGGCTGCCCGTTGACGAAATCAATCGAATCCAGGTCGCTAAACCCGTCCCTGACGGTTCCCACGTCGCCCACCGTGAGCACCACGCCATCGGAACGGGTCAGCAGTGGCAACTCGGCAATCTCCTCGCCGATCACGCGCTTGTTGTTTCCCCGCAGCAAGACCTCCCGGACATTTGACTTGAGAATCCCCCCGGGGATATCCACGTTCTCGCTACGAAGGATCTGGGCAGCCTGCTTGAGTGTCAGCCCGTATTTGCGAAGCGTCTCCTCCCGGAATTCCACGTCAATCTGGTAAGGGCGGGCCCCGATAATTGCCGCCTGCGAGACAATTGCCTTGTTAGGGTCGAATGTCATGGACCGCAGCAGCCGGCTTATTCCCGTCAGGGGCAACGGCTTGACCGTCAGCAACTCGTCACGCACCCTCTCGGTCACCTCTCGAAGCTCCAGCTCCGGCAGCAATCCCTGCCGGTCAGGCCCGATCACGGCAACCCGGATCGCGGGCATCCGCATCGTGATCTGGCGAATATCCCGGTTTTCTGCCAGTTCCGGGAAACTCGGGATCCGATCCACCTCGGAACGGACCTCGCTGAGTACTTTCTGGACTTCCTGGACCTTCTTGATCGATGGATCGAGTTCCAGGATCAGGTAACCAACACCCTCGCGGGAAACCGATGTCTTTTTCTTGATACCGGCGATCGAGCGAATCGCTTCCTCGATCTTCTGACAGATTCCCTCCTCTACCTCCTCGGGGCTGGCACCCGGATAGGGAACCGAGACAAGGATGATCTCCAGGTCAAATTCCGGGAACGACTCTCGTCGCATGTTCCCGAAACTAAAGACCCCCATCACCATGACGACCAGCATCATGGTGTTCATCGCCTGTGGGTTCTGTGTCGCCCAGCGGATCAACGAACGCATTTACTCGGTCGCCTCCCCCGGGCTCTCTGCCGGAATGACATCCGCTGGTAGCAGGGAGTACTTTACCGCCTCCCCAGGACTCGCACCGGTAAAGGGCCGCACCACGATCAACTGGCCAGGCTGAAAAATCCCAGTACTGTTATCAATAATCCAGTCTGCCTGGTTTCCCTCCCCGACAGTGCGTACCAGGTTAATCTTGTTGACCAGGCCAAGCTCTCCCTGGTCACCTTCCCCCGGCGTCACGAACCAGACGCGGTTACCCGGCTGCACCGCACGCTCGGGAATACGAATCAGGGGGGAGACCGGTCGGCACCTGATCTTGATGGTGACGTACATGCCACGCACCAGGGTACTGGGACCGCTGTCCCCGGCTGTTCTCTCCCGGTGAGGCTGGTCCACGACAATCCGTACCGGTACTGTTCGTGTCTCCTGGTCCAGTCCCAGGCCATCGTATCGTTCCAAGCGTCCCTGCCAGTGGTACGTCGCTCCTGTTCGCCCCACCAGCTCGTACATCACATCGACCGGCGTCTCGGGCAACTCGTACTCATCGACCAGTTCCTCCTCCGAACTGGCCTGCTGCTGGTTCCAGATCCAGTAAAGATCATCCATCCGCAGGTTACACTTCACTTCCACGTGAGAGGTGTCCTCGATGGTGACCAGGGTTGCCCCCTTCTGGGAAAAAGAATCTTCTTCCACCAGTTCCCGGATAATGACACCACTGACCGGGGAAATCACGGTGGTTCGAGCGGCATCCAGCCTCGCTTTTTCCAGCTGAATCCCGGCCAGTTCCGTGCCCGCCTGCATGCGGTACTTGCTCTTGCCAAGGGTGGCAAACTGGCCACTGAGCTGGGTCAGCGTGGTCCGCGACATCAGCACCGCCCGCTGGGATCGCTCCACGTCCGTGGCCGTGATCACCTGGCCATCCTCAAGCAGCTTGAGCCGGTTGTACTCATTCAGCTGCAGCTGGAGATCTTCCTGGGCAATCTCGATCAGCTCACCAACATTCCGAATGTCCAGGTCCACTTCTTCCATCTGCAGGGTGGACTGTTCCAGCTGCTTTGAGAGCCGGCTCACTTCCAGCGTGTAGTCGCGGTCGTCGATCTGGAAAAGTTCCTGGCCCTTCTCGACGTAATTCCCTGCCCGGCAACGGGGGGACTTCCTGGCGATCCGGCCCGCCACCTGGGCCGCCAGCTGGATCTCGCGGAACGGGACGACCACCCCATCCGCCTCCAGGAGCAGGACGTCGTCATGGATAACAACCGGTGCGACGATCAATTCCTGCTGCGCCTGGCTTGTTTTACGGCGAACCGGAAGCTCGTCCTGGCCCGTTGCCCTGAAGGCCATGTAAGCCACCACGACGATGACCACCGGTACGATGTACCCGGCCAGGTTCTTGATCAGACTGCTTCTTGTCGTCATGGTTTCTTGTCTTTCCCGGAAGCGGCCCGTGTCAGGACGAGGTTGCTTCGGCAAGTTCCTCGAGTAATTCACGCAATTGTGTATCCAGTTCCCAGATCGGCCGGTGCTGCAGGGAAGCAAGCGTGAGCGTGGTAATGTGAAATGCCAGCTGGTCAAGTGAGTGGTATCGGCGACGGTCCTCCTCGGGAGTCAACATCGCGATCACCTCCCCAGCCATGCGGTAATGCACACACTGGCCAACCACGCTGAATGCAACCTGGCGACGCCGGTAGTCCGGCATCCCTGGCGGCAGCCAGCTGTCAAGCAGATTCTGCAGGTACTCGAAGCGAGGCCTGAAATGCTGCTCGACCAGCTCGCGGCAGGCCTCGGTCGGCTGCAACACCTCGCGCATCAATAACTTGACCTGCCAGGGATCCTGTTCACTGCCCAGCATCCGTTCCAGCAAGGTGCGCACATGGTCATAAAGATGCACCTCGGCAGGAGTCGATCGGTTTCGTGGGGGGGGAGAAATCTGCTCGATCCGCGCCTCGCTCGCCAGGCGAACCGTTTCCAGGTAAAGCTGCTGCTTGTCACCAAAATAATAATTCACCGCGGCGCCGTTGGCCCCGGCCTTGTGACAGATCTGGCGGACCGTGGCATTCTCGAAACCCCGCTCGGCAAACTCCGAACCGGCCGCTTCGAGAATCCGCTGCCGGACAGCATCTCTGGATGGGGACATCACCTGACCTCGATTAAAACAAGCGCTTTAAACGATCGTATCAAGGGGGAGATTTCATCAGAAGGGGGCAGTCAAGGAAAAATGTCCGAATCCTATCTCGGAAAAGGCCTTCAACTCCTAGAATTTCAGGCTTTCCAGGTCCTCTGACGCCACACGGAGCATCCGCTGCATCATTTCAGCAGCGTCCAGCTGTCGGGCGTTCTCGATATCTCCGACGATCCCATTGAGCGGAAACTGCTGCTGCCTGGACGCTTCCACCACCTCGATAAACTCTGCCAGGTCGCCCGAGAGCTCGATCGCCCGGTCCATCTCCATCTGGCCGGCAGCAATTTCATCCATCTTCGCAGGCCAGAGCTGCTGATCCACCAGCTTCTCGTTGATCAACTCCACCAGTACCGTTTCCACTCCCCCGGCATGCTGGTCGCCTCGTTCACCGGAAAATTCCACCAGGCTGTCATGCAGCCAGCGAAATGCCCAGCGGGGGCACCCGCTCTTGGCCAGGCCATCCATGATCGCAGTGCGGTGGACAATCGAGCCATGGACATCCACCACGTAAAGTGCCTCCGGCCTGGCCCACTCCATCATTGCCCTGGCAAAACCCGCGACGTACCTTGTCAGCAGCGGGGCCGTGATATCAACACTCAGGCCAAACGGCAGACCCCAGGTGAGCTGGCCATATTCCACTGGCGCCACCCGGTAAAGATCGGCATGCTCTGCTGCCAGCTCACGCAGTACGCCGTAACTCTGAATCGTGTCGGTCGCCAGTGGCAGGTGTGGGCCATGTTCCTCCACGGCCGTGTCCACACTGAAACAGGCAATTCCTCCCTGGTGATCGGCCGCGGTCGAACCTGCTGGCAACTCGACCACGTCCAGCCTGCCGGACCAACTGGCTCTTTCCCTGGTCCCCTCGTAGAAGGGAAAGCAGCTTCGAATTCGCTCTACCAGTTCCCCACGCAGTTGCTCGTCAAGAGCCTCGTGATAAAGCGGCGGCAGGACCAGTTCTCCAAGCTCCTCGAGTTCCGCGGCGGTGGTTCCCAGCGAGCAGATCGGCAACACAATCCGGGCTCCACCGACAAGCCTGGCAAGCTCCGGCCGGGTGTAAGCTGTAACGAATGCCCCCTCGTTAATAGACGACGGGAGATAATGGTCCAGGTCCTTCATGGCACTTTCGGTTGTTCCTCCAACCACCTACTCTCGAATTCTACACATGGTATCATTGTCAGCCGAATCGTTGAAAACCCTTCCCTTGATCCCCTGGGAAAGTCGACTGATGTTTGAATCATTACAGATGGCCCCGCCAGATGCCATCCTGGGCCTGACCGAGTTGTTTCGCAAGGATCCCAATCCGAACAAGATCAACGTGGCGATGGGTGTTTACCGTGACGAGAGCGGAACCACGCCGATCCTGGATTGTGTCAAGCAGGCGGAGACTCGCCTGCTGGCCGAGGAATCGAGCAAGTCCTACCTCGGAATGGCTGGCCTGGACGGCCTGGAAGTACTCGTACAGGACCTGGTTTTTGGCCAGCGGCCGACCGACGGCCGGGCGGTCACGCTCCAGACGCCGGGAGGAACCGGTGCCCTTCGGGTGGCTGCAGATTTTCTGCGGCAGAAAGTGGGTGCCGAACGGATCTGGGTAAGTTCCCCCACCTGGGCCAACCACTCCAACATATTCAAGGCCGCAGGCCTGGAGGTGGATTCCTACTGCTACCTCAAGGAGGACAGTCTTGAACTGGATTTCACCGCATTGACCGATTCCCTTGCTAGCATCCCGGCGGGCGACGTCGTCTGCCTGCATGCCTGTTGCCACAACCCCACCGGGGTCGATCCCTCGGATGAACAGTGGGAACAGATTGCCGAGATCTGCCAGCAGAACAACCTGCTCCCCCTGGTCGACTTTGCCTACCAGGGATTCGGGGACGGGCTCTCGGAGGACAGGACCGCGATCCGCTGCTTCCATGAGCGGGAAAGCGAGATGCTGATCTGCAGCTCTTACTCGAAGAACTTTGGCCTCTACTGTGAACGGATCGGTGCCCTCTCGATCGTGGCCGGAAGTGCCGATGCCGCCCAGGCAGCACTCAGCCATGCCAAGCTCTCGGTTCGCACCAACTACAGCAACCCCCCCAAGCATGGTGGAGCGATCGTTGCCACGATTCTCGCAGATGAGCATCTTCGCACCCTCTGGCAGGGAGAAGTCGATACGATGCGCGAGCGGATTCACCAGATGCGAGCCGCTTTCGCCAGCGGGATGAAAGAGCGCACAGAGGTCCGCGACTTTTCCTTTATCGAGCAGCAGCGAGGCATGTTCTCTTACTCCGGCCTGACCAGGGACCAGGTCGATCGCCTGCGCGAGGAGCATTCGATCTACGCGGTGGGAAGTGGCCGGATCAACGTGGCAGGCATGACACTCGGTAACATGGACCAGCTCTGCGATGCAATCGCCGCGGTGCTCTAGGACAGGGATTGTCCTCACACCATGAGAGCAGCTTAAACCGGGACACCGAGTTCAAGCGATTCGGCAATCGTCGTTTCATCCACTTCACGGGCAACCTGGAAGCCATGGCGGGTGAGGGAAAATTCTGCCGCACACTGGTGAAGGACCAGCCCGGCCCGGCAGAGTTCTCGAAAACCATCCAGGAAGCGAATCGTGATCTCCGGCTCCGTACGGCTGCGGAACATCAGGTGAGAATCATTCTCCAGCTCAACGTAAACTGCCAGTAATCGCTGTGGCGATTCAAATTCCTTGTTGGTCCCTTTGATCTCGATCAAACCCCGGCCACGGGCAGTAAACAGGATTGCCTCTGCTTCCTCCGAGAGAGAGAGCTCTTCAGCTGGAATTTCATCTACACCAAGTCGCTGCCCGCACACCCTGGCCAGTGCGGAAATCGTTGGCACCGCGTTGACCAGGTCTGTCCAGGCGTCGCTGGGACTATCGTTACCGAGAAAAGGTGGCAATGTCACATCTCACCCCAGTTCCACAAGCAGGTCCTGCTTCTTCTTGCTGGCTTGCCAACATGCCCCGGCACAATTCCCCCGGGCACAACCATGTTGCTAATGTGCTTCAGATGTTTACTTTTTGCAACATCTCGAGCCAGCGGGGGCCCTGATCTGCATGCTGTAAGTCCTTGCAGTAAAGACGTTTGCAGTACTTTCGGAAATCCAGCTTCTTTCCGGCACCGGAAATGCACCTCTAGGGAGGGCAGCAGATCACCCTCCCATTCTTTCCGCTCACCTGGAGGTAACCCGTGGCCACCACTTCTTCTCATCCACAACAAGTAAAGCCTGCTGTCGACCGGTCCAGGAACGTCCTTGCGGAGACCGCGGCCAAGGACAAACCAAAAAAGAACGGCCAGCGCAAGGTCCCTAAAAAGAAACGCACCAATGGTTCTGGCGCGATGACGGATGACCCGATTCGCATGTACCTGATGCAGATGGGGCGCATCCCCCTCCTTTCGCGAGAGGAAGAACTTTCCATCGCCAAGTGGGTTGAGGCCAGCCAGGCGCGTTACCGCCGAAGCATGCTCTCGACCGATTACATGCTTCACCAGGCAGTTGGTCTGCTGGAGGATGTCCGCGACCGCAAGCTAAGGCTGGATCGTACGATCGAGGTTTCTGTCACCGATGCAGCAGGCAAGAAAGACCTGCTTTCCCGGCTGACTCCCAACGTGCAGACGCTGAAACACCTGCTGCTAGCGAACCAGGGTGACTTCCATATTGCCCTGAACTCACGCCGCCGTGAAAACCCACGACGCAAGGCATGGCGACGGCTGGTTAATCGCCGTGGAAAGGCACAGCGGCTGATCGAGGAACTTCGCTTGCGGACTGGTCAATTGGAAACGTTGCTCGAGAATCTTGCAGACGCCAATCATCGCATGCAACAGCTCAAGCGGCAGATCGACGAGCTGGCCCAGGGCGAGATTGACCAGCCCGAGCAACTCAAGCACCTGCGATCGGAGCTGACCCAGCTGATGAGGCAGTGCCAGGAAAGCCCTGCCACGCTCAATCGACGCCTGCAGAAGACCAGGGAATTGAAGGCCGACTACGATAGGGCCAGGCAGCGACTCTCGGCTGGCAATCTTCGCCTGGTCGTTTCAATTGCCAAGAAATACCGTAACCGGGGCCTGAGTTTCCTGGACCTGATCCAGGAAGGAAACACGGGGCTGATGCGAGCGGTCGAGAAGTTTGACCACTCGCGCGGCTACAAGTTCTCCACCTACGCCACCTGGTGGATTCGACAGGCGATCACCCGTGCCGTGGCAGACCAGAGCCGCACGATCCGCGTGCCGGTCCACATGATCGAGGTGATGACGCGCGTGCGGAACGTTACTCGCGAGTTGATCCAGGAACTTGGCCGCGAACCGAATGCCGAGGAGGTCGCCAAGCAGGCGAAACTATCGGTTGTCGATGCCCAGTGCATCATGAAGATGGCACGGCAACCGCTGTCACTCGATCAACCCGTGGGAGACCAGGACGAAAATAACTTCGGCGAGTTCGTCGAGGACCATCGCGATGGCAACCCGCTGGCGGAGATCAACCAGCAGGCCCTCAAGGAGCACCTGGCCGAGGCGATGGAGGACCTGAATTACCGTGAACGCGAGATCCTTCGCCTGCGGTTCGGCCTGGCCGACGGTTACAGCTACACGCTGGAAGAAGTTGGCAGGATTTTCTCCGTGACGCGAGAACGGGTTCGCCAGATCGAGTCCAAGGCGGTCCAGAAGCTCCAGCAGCCGTTCCGCTGCAAGACCCTCTCGTCATTCATCGACCTGCCCAACCCGGTTTCTGATTCCGGTCTCCCTACCATGTGAGACTAGCTACAGCTCGCGAGAACTCGCACGGTCGCCTGGGATCGATTGAGGACGTAGAAATGGAGTCCGGCAACTCCCTCCTCAAGCAGGCCACGCACCTGCTTTTCAGCGAACTGGACCCCCACCTCGAACTGCCAGTCGGGATCCTCCTTCTCACCGAGCCGTGAGACCAGCTCCCCGGGAAGGGTCGCCTTGCAAAGCGCCGTGATCCGCTGGATCTGGGCCAGGCTGGTGACCGGCAGGATCCCGGGGACCAAAGGTACACCAATCCCCACCGCGTCACAGTCGTCACGGAAGCGGAAGAAGTCATCATTGTTGTAGAACAGCTGGGTAATCACCACGTCGGCCCCTGCATCTACCTTGCGCTTCAGGTTTTCCAGGTCCACCTCGGCACTGGGGGCTTCCTGGTGAACCTCGGGATATCCGGCCACGGCGATCCCAAAGCCGGGAAACTCGCTACGGATCAGCGAGACCAGCTCGTTGGCATACTGGAGGCCTCCCTCGGTCACCTGGAATTGCTGCTGGTCCTCCGGCGGATCGCCGCGGAGGGCAACAATAAAATCAATTCCTGCAGCCTCTGCCCTGCCAAGGTAATCCCGCAGCTGGTCCACAGTGGATCCGACACAGGTCAGGTGCGATGCAACCGGGACCTGGAACTGCTGCTTGACGTGGGTAACAATCTGAAGCGTTTTGTCTCGCGTGGAACCCCCTGCCCCGTAGGTACAGGTAATGTAAGCGGGCTCGAACTGCATCAACTCTCCCACATGCTTTTCCAATACCCGTTCCCCGGCCTCGGTTTTGGGCGGGAAAAGTTCAAAGGAGATCGCCGGACGATCCTGCTGGTAAAAGGCGGCGAGGGACATGGATGAGCCAGGGTCAGGTTGAAAAATGGATCAAGTGAGCTGGAAATATACACGCCCGGACAGATATTGGGCACAGGAGATCATCAGATGCCTCGGATCTCCTACCAGGCAGTGACTGGCAGGCAACGGCACCCTCCAGGAAGCAGTGGAAAAAGACTCTTCTCTGACCGATTCCTCGTCGCCTAGTCCTTTGCTGGCTTCGCTGCCGACTGGCCCACAAGCTCGCTTGCCTGCTCAAGCTGCCTTGTCCAGATCGCTTCCAGTTCCCTGACCTTCCCTGGCTGGGCTTGTGCCAGGTCATCGGATTCCGCTCGATCCCTCTCCAGGTCGTACAGTTCCCAGGGATCTCCCTTGGCAGCGACCAGCTTCCAGTTGCCAACTCGAAGCGCACGGTTCCCGTCATGCATCCACCAGAGGAAGTCCCGCTCGACAACAACATCCTCGGCAAAAGCGGGAAGCAGGCTTTTCCCAGGTGCCGCCGGGATCGGCTGCCCGGCCCAGGTCTCCGGTTTCTGAAGATCCAGGGCGGCAAGAATAGTGGGGGCAATATCGATCACGTGTGCCGGTGTCTGCCGCAGTTCGCCGCGCCCCTGGATCCCATCGGGCCAGTGAACCACCAGCGGTGTACTTGTTCCGCCCTCGTGCACCCAGGTCTTGTGCCGACGAAACGGCGTGTTGGCAGCACTGGAAAACCCGGGCCCCAGGCACAGATAGCTGGCAGCACTGCCAGCAGGTGCCTGGGGGTCATGGCCTCCATTCCTGACCATGATCTCGGCACTGGCACCGTTGTCCGAAGCAAACAGGATCAGCGTGTTCCTGAAGGCCTTCATCGCCCGCAGTTGCTTGATAACGCGGCCGATTTCCTGATCCATGCGGTCGATCATGGCCGCATGAATTGCCATCTTGGTAGCCTGGAACCGCCGCTGCTCGTCCGTCAACTCGCTCCAGGGAAACGGGCGATTGACTTCCCCCGGACCAAGCTTTTCCAGCGAATCAGGAAAGTGGTAGGGCGGGCCCACCGTCGGTTCGAGCTTCGAGAGAACCGTGTCATGGATCCCCAGTTTTACCTGGCGAGCACAACGCTCCTCGCGCATGACGTCCCAGCCGGCAAGATAACGATCACGATACTTCGCAATGTCCTCGGGAAGGGCGTGAAGGGGAAAGTGCGGAGCGATGAAAGCGATGTAATGGAAGAAGGGACGGTCGGCATACTCTGCGGCATGTTCGCGGAGGCAATCGATGGCGTGGTCGGCCGTGGCGGTGGTGGCGTAGTACCCGGGCTTCTCGTCCGCCGGTTTAACGGGCATATCATCAATGAAATTCCCGCTCGATGAAAAAAAATTTCCCTGGTTCCTCATGTTCAGCGAGCGATCGAAACCAGCCGGGAGTATCTTCCCGTCGATGTGCCACTTGCCACTGTGATAGCAGCGGTAACCGTGAGGTGTAAGAAAGTCCGGTAGCAGCCGTGCCCACTGCTGACGAACACCGCGGCCTCCACCTCCCAGGCCCGGGATTCCATCACGACGAACCTGTTGTGCATAGTAACCGGTCATCAGGGCTGCTCGCGTCGGCCAACAGCGGGCGGTATTGTAAAACTGGGTAAACCGCAATCCATTACGGGCCAGCTGATCCAGGTTCGGGGTGGCAATTTCACTGCCGTAACAACCCAGGTCGGAAAACCCCATGTCATCAGCCAGGATAAGCACGACGTTGGGTCGAGCCTGGTCTGGCCTGGCAGCATCAAGGTGGCTACCGGCAAGCACAAGGAAAATGCCCAACGCACAGTAAGGCAAGCTCATTCGCATTCCAATCACTCCGTTTCCTGCCAAGACGCTTTTCATGTTGCATTCTCACCCCTGATTCTCGTTGCTGTCGCAGACCCCTGACGGCATGCGCTAATCGACATCATTGATCAAACGCCAAAAAGAGTAAATGCCCCCCCTCTGCCCCTTTGACAAACCTCAAAATCTGGGCACACTTTGGGCACACCAACGGGTGTTTCAATGGTAATTTGGTTGTTGTCAGTCGGGTTTTATCCATGCCAGAGTGGCGGAATTGGCAGACGCGCTGGATTCAAAATCCAGTGTCCGCAAGGACGTGAGAGTTCGAGTCTCTCCTCTGGTACTTCGAAACATCAATACACCCTTTAAAAGGACAAAAATATGAAACGAACCCTCTCGCTTCTCGCTGGCCTGTTATCCCTGATCTCGCTGCTTGCCCCCAGCGCCGCAGCCGATGTTAAGTTACCTAACGTGCTGGCCAGCCAGATGGTCCTGCAGCGCGATGTGCCGCTCACTATCTGGGGAACCGCCGACGCCGGCGAAGCGGTCAGCGTGACCCTCGGAAAGCAAACTGTAAAAACCACCGCCAACGACCAGGGCAGCTGGCAGGTTCAGCTCAAGCCCCTAAAAGCAGACGGTAAGCCCCGCACCATCACCGTCACGGGAAATAACACCATTGTCCTGGAGGACGTCCTCGTCGGTGAAGTCTGGATCGGATCCGGACAGTCCAACATGGAATGGCAGCTGACCAGCTCCCAGGATGCACCAAAGGCAATTGCCGCCGCAGGCAACGCGAACATTCGCCTGTTCCACGTCCCCAAGGTCCAGGCGGGCGCACCGACCACCGACGTCAATGCCCAGTGGAAGGCCTGTACGCCCCAGAACGTCCCTGCTTTCTCGGGAGTTCTCTACCACTTCGGCCGTCACCTGCAACAGGAACTGGATCTCCCGATCGGCCTGATCAACAGTTCCTGGGGAGGTTCTCCAATCGAACCCTGGACAATCGCCAACGGAAAATCTGGCGGGATGTACAACGCCATGATCGCCCCGCTGACCAGCTTTGCCGTGCAGGGGTCAATCTGGTACCAGGGGGAAACCAACGTGCTGCAGAAAAACGGCCTGGCGTATGCCGGCAAAATGAAGGATCTGATCACCGGCTGGCGAACCGCCTTCGGAGACGAGGGGCATGCCTTTTACTTCGTCCAGATTGCTCCCTGGCAGGGAAGCTACGAGGCCGGCCAGTTACCAGCGCTCTGGGAAGCCCAGGTCGAGAGCCTCAAGATCCCCGGCACCGGCATGGTGGTGACCACCGACCTGGTCGATAACATCCGGGACATTCATCCCCGCAACAAGCTGGACGTGGGAGAGCGACTGGCTCTCTGGGCCCTGACCAAGTCGTACGGCAAGAAAGGCATTATCTACTCCGGCCCCCTCTACGAATCGATGAAGGTCGAGGGGGGTACAGTCCGGCTCAGCTTTGCCCACACTGGCAGTGGCCTGAAATCCCGTGACGATAAACCACTGAGCGAATTCCAGGTTGCCGGCGCCGATGGGAATTTTGTCGCTGCCGAGGCGACGATCGATGGGCACACTGTCCTCGTCCACTCCAGCGACATCGCTGCCCCCGAGCAGGTACGGTTTGGCTGGCACGCCATCACCAATCCCAACCTGGTGAACTCCGCCGGACTCCCCGCCTCGCCCTTCCAGACCAAGGACTGGCGAGGAGGAA
>JAPYUD010000571.1:0-2517 GCA_029936215.1 Pirellulaceae bacterium
GTGGCCGACAGCAATCGCAGTAAGGTATCGTCCCTGGTCCCAGAAGATGGTCCGCTTGTCAAACCGCCCATCCTGGTTGGAGTCCTCGAGGATCAGGACCCGGTCGCGGGTTACTTTTTCATCCAGCACCGGGTGCGAGTAGTTCTCTACGACCCAGAGACGCCCCCGGTCATCAAAATCAAATGCAATCGGGCGCCGCAGGTCAGGTTCCCCGGCAAACAGCGTGACCTGGAAACCGGCCGGAACCTGGATCCGTTCGAGCGATTCGCGGGGTGTGAGGGAGATGTCCTTGGGGTTCTGGGTGTTGACGACACCCTCGGGCAGGTCATCTTTCTTTGGATCCTGGGCGGCTATAAGACTGGCCACCAGAAGCGAGAGCACCAGGAATCGGCCTGCCGCGACCGGCAGGTCATAAAGGAAGCGTGGGTTCTTCATGGCGAGATTTTACCATGTTGGAATAGGGTCTGCCTGCACGCCAGCCCCGCCCCAACAAAGGACTCACGGCGAATTGACGAAAGTCCCTTGAAAGAAGTGGTTCTGTCGATGCCGGTGAGAGGATTCGAACTTCCATGTCCATTACGGATACTCGAAATCCCCGTCCTACTGCAGCAGCTGACGGGTTGAAACGCACACGAGCAAGGGGGCGGAGGAGTCGTCTGTGGGTGACAAGAAAATGGAGGGCAGATAGCCGTGAAGGGGGATTTTCTTTACTCTAGAACCAGTATGAACATCAATCAGAATCAACGTGCCCGCCGGCCGATTTCGCTCACGCTCTTGCTCCTGACGCTTGCTGCCATTCCGGGCTGGAATGCTCTTTTCGCCGCAGAGCAACCTAATATTGTTCTCCTTTTGGCCGATGACCTGGGCTACGGAGAACTTGGCTGCCAGGGAAACAGGGAGATTCCAACACCTCATATCGATTCGCTTGCCTCGAGCGGAGTTCGCTTCACGGATGGATATGTGACAGCTGCCTTTTGCAGTGCATCACGAGCCAGGTTGATGACGGGTCGCTATCAAACTCGATTTGGCCACGAGTTCAATCCCACGGGCCATCGCAACGAAGACCCCGCTGCGGGGCTGCCCGCCGGCCAGAAAACGATCGCCGACCAACTGCAGGCAGTGGGCTACACCACCGCGTTGTTTGGCAAATGGCACCTTGGAGGGACGGCAGCCTATCATCCGCATCGCAGAGGGTTTGACGAGTTTTTCGGCTTCATGCACGAGGGCCACTACTTCGTTGCTCCGCCCTACCGGGGCGTGACGACGATGTTGCGGCGCAAGGCCCTGCCCGGCGGCCAGACAGGACGCTGGTTCAGCAGGAATGAAAAACTGATCTACACCGACCACATGGGATCCAACGAACCAGATTACGATGCCGACAATCCCATCCTCCGGGGCGGTCAACCGGTGGAGGAAAAAGAATACCTCACCGACGCGCTGACTCGTGAGGCGGTGGATTTTATCAACCGCGCCAGTGACCGGCCGTTCTTTCTCTACCTGGCCTATAACGCCGTCCACAGTCCCCTGCAGGGGGCTGACAGGTACATGAAGAAGTTCGACCATATCGAGGACATCCACCGGCGGATCTTTGCCGCCATGCTGGCGAACCTGGACGACAGTGTTGGTGAGGTCATCGCTGCACTCGAACAAAATGAATTGACCGAGAACACGATCATCGTCTTCCTCAGCGACAACGGCGGTCCGACTCGGGAACTGACTTCCAGTAACCTTCCATTACGTGGAGGAAAGGGGCAGATGTACGAGGGGGGGATTCGAGTCCCATTCATGCTGCAGTGGAAAGGAACGATTGCTGCCGGTCAGCTCTATCGCCAGCCGGTCCTTTCGACTGATTTGATGGCAACATTTTCAGCCCTGGCTGACGCGCCGTTGCCAAAAACAAAACTCGACAGCGTCGACCTCCTCCCCTATATCCAGGGCGATCGCAACGGAGCTCCGCACGATTACCTCTTCTGGCGCACGGGCAGCAAGCGAGCCTTGCGAGAGGGCGACTGGAAAGCACTGCTGGAGCCAGGCCGTCGTGGTTCCCCGGACTGGCAACTCTACAACCTCAAGAACGACCTGCCTGAATCCAATGACCTGGCAAAGACCAATCCGGATATACTCCAGTCGCTCACCGACAAGTGGAATACGGTGAACGGCGAAATGATCGATCCGGTCTACGATCCCCGGAAGAAATAATCAGCTGCTCCTTCAGCGATGGGCAGTCGCTCCCCATCTCTTTGCCTGTCTCAGTGGAAAAATTGGTACAATGACTGGCAGCTGACAGTTTCATCCCCTGGAGTATTCCCATGTATCTCCCTCGCCTGCTGGCACTTGCACTCACGGCAACGATCCTTCTGCCAGGCTTTGCTTCGAGCAGCTCAGCTGCGGAAGTTCTCACCGAGCAACGCTTCCATCAGCTGCACAAGCAATTGCAGCCGGCCGCCGATGAACTGTGGCGGACGATTCCGTGGCGGACGTCATTGCTTGATGCCCAGCGGCGGGCGATCACCGAAA
>JAPYUD010000049.1:0-13482 GCA_029936215.1 Pirellulaceae bacterium
ACACGGTTGAGAGCATGGTAGTGCTGGACACCGATGGGGTGCTCGACATGGATGACCTGCCGCCGGATCTGGCGGACGGAGAACCGGTTGTTTCCTCCTCAGCCGATGGCCCTGTCGAGCTGATTGGGCAGCCGCTGACGGAGATCGAGAAATGGGCTTACGAGCAGACGCTCCGGCTTGCGGGTGGAAACCGGGAAGAGGTTGCTCGCATCCTCGGAATCGGCGCGAGAACGGTTTACCGGAAGTTGAAGGAATATGATCTTTGACAGGCACAGGCGGTAATAGAAAGATGGCGGATATCAAGCAGTTAACGCCCTCGGTGGTCAACAAGATTGCTGCGGGTGAGGTGATTGAACGACCGGCAAGTGTCGTCAAGGAACTCCTGGAGAACAGTATCGATGCCGGCGCGAGCCGTATCGATGTGCATGTTGAGCAGGGGGGGACGGAGCTGGTACGTGTTTCAGACAACGGTTGTGGGATTGCAGCTGACCAGTTGCTGCTGGCCGTCGCGAGTCATGCGACGAGCAAGATCCAGGATGCGGATGACCTGTTTCACGTGGAGTCACTTGGCTTTCGTGGTGAAGCGCTGGCATCGATCAGCGAGGTGAGCCAGTTGATTCTAAGGAGCCGGCAAGAGGGGCATGAAAGTGGTGTGCAGCTTGCGGTCCACGGTGGCAGCCTTTCTCCGCTGGAACCCTGTGGGTGCCCAATCGGAACCACGGTAGAGGTCCGGAACCTTTTCTTTAACACGCCGGTACGTCGCAAGTTCCTGCGCAGGGTACAGACCGAGTCGGGGCACGTGTCAGAGGCTTTCACACGGATCGCCCTGCCGAACCCCGGCGTGCACATGACTCTCTCACGCGGTGAAAAAAAGACCCATGATCTTCCGCCGGTGGACGACTGGCGAGATCGAATTGCTCATTTTTTCGGTCGCGACCTGGCCGATGGCCTGGTAGCGGTCACAAGCGAGATCGATGGTGTCCGCTTGAGCGGTTATGTAGCGGATCCGGCGTTTAGCCGATCGAACAACCGCATGCAGTACCTCTTCCTCAACGGTCGCCATATCCGGGACCGTTCCTTGCAGCATGCTCTGGGGGAGGCATATCGGGGCCTGTTGTTACACGGCCGTCACCCGATCGGGTTCCTGATGTTGCAGATGCCGGCGGAGGATGTGGACGTGAATGTGCATCCAACCAAGCTGGAAGTTCGATTCCAGGATGGTCGTCAGCTCTATCGCCAGTTACTTTCCACGCTGCGTGAGACGTTTCTTTCCATGGACCTGACCAGGCACGTAGCGATGCCTGGTGGCCAGGCCCTGGAAGCAGCTTCGCGACAGGATGATCTGCCATCCACTCCTCGCCTGCCACTTTCCAGGCCACCGGTGACCGCGGCCGGCCTGCCCGAACCTTTTGGTGGAGAAGCCCGGTCACAACGGGGTGAATGGGCCGAGGTCTTTGCGGGCAAGTTTCGTGTGGAGGATCCTTCGGAGCAGATCGAGGCCGGTGAGCTGCCGGCGGAACCCCAACGTCCGTCGGTCAGTCCCCTGGGAGTCCAGCTTCATCAGCGGTACCTGGTCACCGAGAATGACGAGGGGATGGTAGTCATTGATCAGCATGCTCTGCATGAACGGATTCTCTATGAGCAACTTCGTTCGCGCGTCGATGAGGGAGGACTTGAAAAACAGCCCCTGCTGGTGCCCGAGCCTGTGGAGATGACAGCCGATGAGGCGGCAGCCGTATTGGAGGTTGCCGACAGCCTGGCACAACTCTCCCTGGATGTGGAATCTTTTGGTGGTAACACGGTGCTGGTGACCAGTTATCCTGCCATGCTGCGACGGGCAAATCCGGCGGAGTTAATTCGCCATGTTGCCGATAAGATGCTAGAGGGGGCAGAACCCCCAGAGGCCCGTGACCTGCTCGATGAGCTGCTCCACTTGATGGCATGCAAGGGGGCAGTAAAAGCAGGAGATCCTCTCTCGGTGGAGGAGGTGACGGCACTCCTGGAACAACGTCATCTCTGCGAGGATGCGCATCACTGTCCCCACGGCCGGCCAACAGCTCTCGTTTTTAGTCGGGAGGAACTGGATCGTCGTTTCTTGAGAACCTAGCGGTTCCCAGCTAGTCTGGAAAAGACCGGTGAGCCAGGGAGCGTAAAAGAAAACGGTTCAATAATTTATGATCTGTGTAAGTATTGGGCGAGGCCGCCACAAGCAAGTGATTCTCGAACACCGCCACCTGGTCGAACAGGGAGCGGAGCTGGTTGAGTTGCGGCTTGACTACATTCGCAGGAACGTCAACTTCAAGCGATTGTTGACCGATCGCCCCTGTCCGGTGGTGGCAACCTGCCGCCGCGCCCGTGATGGTGGCAAGTGGGGAGGGACCGAGGAGCAGCGATTGATGATGTTGCGGGCGGCGATTGCCGACGGAGTGGACTACGTCGACCTGGAAGATGACGTGGCTGACAAGATTCCCCGCTATGGATCGACCAAGAGGATCATCAGCCGTCACAACTTCGAGGAAACCCCGGATGATCTGCAGGAACTCCATAAGCATCTGGCCAGCCTGGATGCGGACATCGTGAAAATTGCCACGATGGCCCACAACACGCATGATTACCTGCGGATCTTGCGACTGGTACGGGATAGCACGGTTCCCACGATCGGGATTGCCATGGGTGAGATTGGTGTGCCGACACGTATCCTGGCGGGAAAGTTCGGCTCGCCTTTCTCCTACGCCACTTTTCATCACGAGCGGGCCCTGGCGCCAGGGCAGTTGAGCTTCGAGCAGATGAATGGCATGTACGATTACGATTCGATCAACAGTGAGACAGAGGTTTTTGGCGTGATTGCTGATCCGGTGGGCCATAGCCTCAGCCCGGCAATCCACAATGCCGCCTTCCGGGACCAGCAGATGAACCGGGTCTACGTTCCCTTCCGGGTGCCACGTGAGAGCCTCAAGGAGTTCATCGCGGAATGTCCGGAACTCGGTGTGCGTGGACTGAGTGTCACGATCCCTCACAAGGAGGCAGTCATTCCACTGTTGACCGATGTGGACCCGGCAGCTCGCGCCATCGGGGCTGTGAACACGATTATCTTCGATGGAGACAAGCGGATCGGCTACAACACGGACCAGAAGGCGGCGATGGAAACCCTGGCGCTGGCAGCGGCACGAGACCCGCAGTCCGACTGGCTGAAAGACCGTGTCGTCCTGCTTTTGGGCGCCGGCGGCGTAGCCATGGCGATTGGCGAAGGTCTGAAGAAAGCAGGAGCTCGCCTGGTGATTGCATCCCGCACCTTTGAGCGTGCCGATCAACTGGCTAAGCGATTGGAAAGCGAGGCCATTCCATGGGACAAGAGACATGATGTCAAGGCCCAGATTCTCATCAATGGAACCCCGGTTGGGATGCACCCCAACGTGGACGAGTCTCCCTACGCTGCGTCCGCGATGGACAGGCAGATGATTGTTTTCGATACCGTCTACAATCCGGAACAGACCCTGCTCGTCAAGCTGGCTCGTGAACGAGGATGTCGATCGATCACCGGAGTGGACATGTTCATCCACCAGGCAGCACTTCAATTCGCACTTTTCACGGGTTCCCAGGCACCGCAACAGGTGATGCGGGAAAGAGTGATGGAGATGATCGGGGCTGCTCGTCGTTAAACAGTCAGACGCAGCGAGGGCGGTGCGTATAATGGAGTCGGCGAGACGTTTCCCAAGAGGCTGCCATGAATATCTACCTGACAGGTTACCGGGCCACGGGAAAATCTACCGTTGCCGACCTGCTGGCCGGGCTGCTCCAGTGGCCCTTGCTGGATACCGACCAGCTGGTGGAGAAAGAGACAGGCATGTCCATCGCCGAGATTTTTTCCAGCCTTGGAGAAGTGGGATTCCGGGAGCGGGAATACCAGGCCCTCTGCCAGTGCAGCGGGCTCGACAAGCACGTTATCGCACTTGGAGGAGGGGCCGTGATTTCCACGGCGAACCGGGACGTGCTTCGTGGAACCGGGCCGATGGTCTGGCTGACCGCGACCGTGGAGACGATTCTCGAGCGGCTGGGGAAGGACCCGATGACCGCCTCGAGGCGTCCTGATCTCGTCATGGGAGGTGGAGAGGAGGAGGTCCGTCGGTTGCTGGAGGAACGCGTGCCGGTTTACCAGGAGTGTGCCGACCTGGTGATGCCCACCGACCAGGGTACTCCAGAAGAGGTCGCCGGGAATATTGTTGCCTGGCTTGATTTGCAACCATCTGGCGGGAGGTAAGGGGGGTCGATATGGATATGATCATCGGCCTGGCCCTGATAGGACTGCTCCTCGGTTCACAGGTCAATCGTGGTATTTACCGTCTGGCGTGGACGCCCCGTTCGATTGGACCCTGGTCGGAACCCCTGCAGGAGGCGGCCGATCGTCGCTGGAGCGATTACCTGCCGGTGGTCGGCTGGCTTGGGCTGAGACGCGAGTCGCGATTGCATGGGCGTGGCTACTGGGTGCGTCCGGCCATGATCGAACTGATCATGGGGATTTGTTGTGTCAGCATCGGTTGCTGGCTCTCGGCAGACCGGGTCCTGCCCGGGGACGTTGCCGGGGCCTCTCCCTGGAACACGGTGGTTGTGCCCCGCATCTTGACCTGGTGCAGCCTGCTGGCATTACTGAGCGTGGCAACATTCATCGACCTGGATGAGCAGACGATACCGGACCAGGTCACGATCAGCGGCACACTGCTGGCATTCGTGCTTGCCGTGACATTTCCCCTTTCTCGTCTCCCGGTGGTGGTCCAGGGGATGGTCACTCCTGTTCTTGTCACCACACCCTCTCCGACCCCGGACTGGCTTTTTGGTATTCGCGGGTTGCTTTACGCGTTGGCGATTTATGGCCTCTGGTGCATGGCGCTGATGCCCAAGGCCTGTACCCTTCGCCATGGCCTGTTCAAGGGAATCCGCTACATGTTTGCCAGCATGGTTCGCCCCGCTCGACGCACGAGGTCCGCCCGGGATCGCTGGCCCAGGCCTGTTGCCACAAGACTGGCGATGATTGCCATGGCTGGCTGGCTGGGGATCCTGGTGACCTGGCGATTGGGAGGAGATTCCTGGATCGGCCTACTGACGGCACTGGTAGGGCTTGCCGGCGGCGGACTGGTCGTCTGGATTGTGCGGCTGGTGTCGCGCTGGTCCCTGGGGCGAGAGGCAATGGGGTTCGGCGATGTCACGCTGCTGGGGATGATCGGTGCCTTCGTGGGCTGGCAGGCTGCCCTGCTGATCTTCTTCCTGGCACCGCTGGCAGGTGTCGTGGTTGGGCTGGTGCAACTGATCCTGACACGCCAGACAGAGATGGCCTTCGGGCCCTACCTCTGCCTGGCAACGGTGGGAGTCATCTTCTGCTGGCCCGCACTCTGGCATGGTTATGCCGTGGATCTCTTTGCCATGGGGTGGATCGTTCCGGGGCTGTTTGCTGCCGGGGCCTGCCTGATGGCAGGTATGCTCTATAGCTGGAGATTGATTCGCGGTGATCGCCTATGAACCATCGTCGAGCTGGTCCGGGTAGATCACCAGCTCGATCCTCTGGTTGCTGTTGCGTCCCTCCAGCGAGCCGCTGGAATACCTCGGGTGATTGCTGCCATGAGCCACAAGGAAAAGCTGCTCTGGAAGAACTCCTTCCTCGACAAGGTGCTCAAGGACGGCCAGGCTCCAGAGTGCGGTCTGCTGGTGAAGCGGTCGAGAATCAGCGGAGGATTCGTCCACTGCCGAGTACCCTTCGATGGCAATTAACTGCCGGGAATAGTGCTGCGAGATCACCTGGCTGACCTGGCGAAGCAGGGCCTGGCCATCCGCCGTGAGCCGGGAGGTCCCGCTTTCAAATAACCTCCTGGCTGGAATCTCGTATCGGACACTGTCTCTGTCAGCAACCGAGACCAGGTCCGAGATCGGGACGACCTGGGGACGCTGTGGATCAAGCGAGGAGCGAATGGTCGGTGCCGCTACTGCCTGCTGTCCCGGTTCGCCGCCGACAAACGTCCGTAACTGGTCGGCCGTCTCCCCCAGCTGTTTCTTGACGAGCTCCAGCTCGTCCAGGCCGGCCTGGTGAAGTTGTCGTGCCTCGGCAAGCTGCCGGTGCAGTTTCTCGTTCGCCTGGTCCAGATCGGTGAGCGGCGAGGCGGGGGTGGGACCGCCAGCGGAACTGTCACCGCGGAACCAGAGAGACCCGTTCTGGCAGCCAGGAAAGGCAGCCAGCAGGCTCAAGCATAACAAGCTGGTTGTTGCCAGTCGCATCTGCGTATCCTCTCTCCGTGCCATGCTGGTGCGGTCTCGTATGGGGCGGGATGGTATCAAAGAGCATCCACACAGGACAACCCCCAAATTGCCATGCCCACCTCGGCGGGAGCGGCAAAAAACATAGAATGGGGGGTGAACCAGGGGGCCGACAGGGTGTCATGAAGAACATGGCACTGCCGCCAGTTCACTGGTCTGTCGAGGGAGATAAGCCGATGATCGCGATTGTTGATTACCAGATGGGTAACCTGCGGAGCGTCCAGAAAGCCTTTGAAAAGGTTGGCGCGGAAGTGGAGATTACCAGTGACCCGGAACAGTTGCGAAGGGCGGAGAGGATCGTGTTGCCCGGTGTGGGGGCTTTTGAAGATGCCATTGCGGAACTTCACCGGCGATCCCTGGTGGAGCCGATGCGTGAGTTGATTGATCAGGGAGTCCCGTTCCTGGGGATCTGCCTGGGATTGCAGTTGTTGTTTGATGTCAGTCACGAGGGGGGACGCTTTGAAGGGATGGGAGTGATCCCGGGGGAAGTCGTACGATTCGAGGACCAGCCTGGTGTGAAGATTCCCCACATGGGATGGAACCAGGCAGTGATTCGCCAGCAGGCCCCGTTGCTGGCGGGGATCGATGAGGGAGCCCATTTCTACTTTGTTCACTCCTACTACGTGAACCCAATCGACCCCGGGGTGGTTGCCATGGAGTGTGAATACCACCAGCGGTTTTGTGCCATGATCTGGCGAGACAACATTTTTGCCACCCAGTTTCATCCTGAGAAGAGCCAGCAAGCTGGTCTTCAGCTGCTGAAGAATTTCGCGGAATTCACCGGCTGAACCACGTTCCTGGCCGGTTCGGGACTCCTTGCAAACACCCGTTTTCTGTGTCATATTGCGATTTTTCACCAACTGGACAATCGATAGTTTTGTGTGAAGCGTGACATGGAAATCTGGCCGGCCATCGATCTGCGGGACGGCAAGTGTGTTCGCCTCGTACAGGGCGATTATGACCGCCAGACAGTCTACGCGGATGACCCGGTCGAGGTGGCACGGCGCTGGATGGATCTTGGCGCACGTCGCTTACACCTTGTCGATCTGGATGGTGCCCGGGATGGCCAGACGGCCAACCGAGAGGTTGCCCAGTCGATTGTCGATTCGGTGGAAATACCCTGCCAGCTTGGGGGTGGTATCCGAGACGAGGAGACCATCGCCGGATTGCTGGCAGCGGGACTGTCACGGCTGGTCATCGGGACACGGGCGGTGAGAGATCCCGACTGGTTTGTCGGCGTTTGTCGTCGCTTTCCAGGGCAGCTGGTTGCTGGTATTGATGCCCGGGATGGGCATGTTGCCACCGACGGATGGGCCCAGGTGAGTGATCTGGGTGCTGTTGAACTTGCGGTTATGCTCGCCGGTGAACCACTGGCGGGACTGGTTTATACGGATATCGAAAAAGATGGAATGCTCCAGGGGCCTAACCTGGAAGCGATGCAGAGAATGCAACAGGAAGTGAACATACCGGTGATTGCCTCGGGGGGCGTGACCACCCTGGAGGATGTCCAGTCACTGGCCGACGTGGGAATGGCCGGGTGTATTGTTGGCAAGGCACTCTACGAGGGTCGCTTGTCACTCCCCGACATCCTGGGAATAGCAGGCGACTCGTCGCTTTAACATTGATAGAGCGTGCCGGCTCTAGGCCGGTGTAAGGAATCGTTTCATGGCAAGTATCGAGAACATCCGGAACGTTGCTTTTTGTGGTCATGGGTCGGCAGGCAAGACCACCCTGGTGGATCAGCTGCTGGTGAAAACCGGTGCGGTCAGCGCCAATCCGAGCGTGGATGACGGAACGAGCATCTGTGATTTTGACCCGGAAGAAAAATCCCACCAGTACTCGATCGAGGCCAGCGTGGTGCACCTGGATCACGACGGGGTGCGGTTTCATATCGTCGATACCCCGGGTTACCCGGATTTCATCGGGCAGGCCATCGGCGCACTGTCCGGGGTCGATACGGCCGCCGTGGTTGTCAATGCGCAGTCGGGTATCGAGGTCAACACGCGACGTGTTTTTGATGTGGCTAACAAGGGAGGCCTGGGAAAGGTCATCATCATCAACAAGATGGATGGCGAGAACATCGAGTTTGATACCCTCCTCAATGACATCCGCGAATTGTGGGGTAACCAGTGCACGTTGCTGACCGTTCCCGTCGGGCACGGGGCTGATTTCAGTGGTGTCGTCAACACGCTGGATGAAAATGCCAGTTCCGACGGGGCACTTGTCGATGTGGCGGGAATTCGTGAGCAGTTGATCGAATCGATCATCGAGGTGGACGAGGAGGTGATGGAGCGGTATTTCGAGGGCCAGCAGCCGAGCAAGGGGGAACTGAAAAACCTGATCGTGCGGGCCGTTGCCGAGGGAAGCCTGGTACCGATCCTCTGTTGCAGTGCCAAGTCCGGAATTGGTTTGACCGAGGTGCTTGATGCCCTTGTGCTTTGCGGCCTGTCGCCGGCCGATCGGTCCTGGACCGCCAGCAAGGGTGAGGAGGAGGTCGAGGTGACCGCCGACGCCACGGGAGACCTGGTGGCGCAGATCTTCAAGACACGAGTCGATCCGTTTGTACAGAAATTGAGTTTCATACGCGTCTTCTCTGGCACGTTGAAGAAAGACCAGTCGGTCAGCATCTCGACAGCCCGTAAGCCGATCAAGATAGGACAGCTACTTGTTGTCCAGGCAGACCAGACCGAGCAGGTCGCTTCCGCAGGTCCCGGGGATATCGTGGCAGTTGCCAAGATGGAAGAGCTGGCGACGTCCACCTCGATCGGGGAGGCATACCTGTCCAATATCGAGTTCCCCACACCGATGGTAGGGTTGGCTGTCTCGCCCTCGGCACGGGGTGATGAGACCAAGCTCTCGACCGCTCTGGCAAAAGTGGTGGACGAGGATCCGACCTTCCTGCTTAACCGGGATGCACAGACCAAGGAAATGGTGATGACCGGGATGAGTGACCTGCACCTGACGATCGTGCGGGAGCGGTTAATACGGCGTGACAAGCTGGAAGTCGTTACCCGGGAACCGAAGATCCCTTACCGCGAGACAATCCAGGCGCCCGCCGAGGGGAGTTACCGGCACAAAAAACAGTCGGGAGGCCGGGGGCAGTTTGGCGAAGTCCATATCCGCATGTACCCGCTGCCACGGGGAACCGATATCGAGTCCTACGCCGTCAAGTCGTCCGAGAGGTTCTCCTCGCTCAAGGACTTCAAGTACGACGAGAAGAAGAATTTTCTCTGGGTCGACTCAGTGGTGGGTGGTGTGATTCCAGGAAACTTCATGCCAGCCGTGCAGAAAGGATTTCGTGAACGAATGGAACGGGGCGTGATCGCCGGTTACCAGGTGCAGAATGTCTGCGTGGAAGTTCACTTTGGCAAGCACCATGATGTGGATAGCTCCGAGGCAGCATTCAAGACAGCTGCCTCGATGGCCTTTCGGAATGTTTTCCAGGAAGCACAGCCCTGCCTGCTTGAGCCGATCGTCACGATGGCGATCACCGTGCCGGAAGCCAACGTGGGGGATGTTTACAGTGACATGTCCAGTCGAGGTGGCAAGGTCCAGGGAACCGATGCGGCAGGGGGCAACTACCAGACCGCTAATTGCGAGGTGCCGCTGCGGGAAGTGACAACCTATTCCCGTACGCTCTCAAGTATGACCGGTGGCCAGGGAAGCTACTCGATGGAATTCAGCCACTACGATGTGATGCCCGGGAATGTCCAGCAGAATATTATTTCCAAGTCAAAAGTGGAAGAAGAAGAGGACGAGGGCTAGGCACGGGCGGGGGTAACAGTTCTTGCCCCTTTACAGTAGTTGCGCTGTGATTCATGCTGGTAAGAGTGACATGACTGTCAGGCACTCTGCTTCCAGGCAAACCCGACCATGATGAACCCGATCGCTTTCATCCCCACGCACGTGGCATGCTCCTGCCACTGTATTTGTCCGGTTTAACCGGACCTCTTTGCGTGTTGTCACTTTTCCTCTTTTCCTCTTTTCCTCTTCATGCCACGTTCCTGCTGCCATAAGTGCAGCCATACTGGCCCGGAGTTTTTAGCCATGGCTTCCGAGATGCGACGAAAAAATGAACTGCCCGGTATTACCGAATCGATCGTGGAAACGTATCAATCAGTGGGGACTATCAACCACCTGGATCACAGTCCACTGCCTCGCTACGAGGAAGTGATCATCGCCCTGGAGGACATGAGGGAAATCCTCTTTCCCGGATATCGCCGCCGTGAGGGGCTGCACCTGGGCAATGTTGGTTACTACATCGGTGACCTGATCGATAGTCTGCATGATCGCCTGATTATCCAGATCTCGCGTGCACTGGCCCATGAAAGCCGCGTCAGTGGTGACCAGGATGCGAAAGGGGAGGTGGACCACGAGGCGCGGGCCCAGGATATCACCATCGATCTTTTAGCCAGGATTCCGGATCTTCGCAGGTTGCTGGCAAAGGACGTCCAGGCAGCATTTGATGGGGACCCGGCTTGCCAGAACCTCGATGAAGTAATCTTTTGCTACCCGGGGCTGGAGGCCATCACGGTTTACCGGATCGCCCATGAGCTGCTGAAACTGGGGGTTCCTTTCATTCCACGTATGCTCTGCGAGTGGGCACACAAGGAAACCGGTATCGATATTCACCCGGGAGCGACGATTGGCGACCACTTCTTTATTGACCACGGTACCGGGGTGGTGATTGGTGAGACCACCGAGATCGGCAATCACGTGAAGATCTACCAGGGTGTCACGCTGGGAGCTCTCAGCTTTCCTACTGATGCAGATGGGAATATCATCCGTACCATGAAACGGCATCCCACCATCGAGGACCGGGTGGTGATTTATGCCAGCGCTACGATCCTGGGTGGAAAAACCGTGATCGGACACGATAGCGTCGTTGGCTCAAGCGTCTGGCTCACGCGGAGCGTCGACCCGCATACCACGGTGATGCTGGAGAAACCGGCCCTGCGGATGCGAAACGAGGTCCCCGATTCACTCAATCCTGACAGTAATTTCCAGATCTAGCCGCCCGGGGATGGCCCCTCCTGGGGTTGCCCTTTCCGCCACCGGATCGGAGCTGCCAGGAGCAGGACCAGGGTAAAACCGGCCAGGCCGAGCAGCATTCCAAGGCGGAATGAAGCGGGCTGGTAACGGATCAGTAACTGGTGCTCGCCTGCCGGAAGTGGTAGGGCGGAAGCGACAAAATTGGCTCGCTCGATCGGGACCGCCTGCCATTGCTCACTGGGAGACGTGCGTGACCAGGCCTTCCAGCCAGGGGCATAAGCCTGGTTCAGGACCAGGTAGCCGGGGCTGGAGAGTTTCACGGTCAACTCGCGGCGGGTTGGTTTGAAATGGGTGAGTTGGACTCTCCTTGCAGCCGGGGAATTGCCCGGGCCAGGGGCCTGGCCCTGCAGCTTGGCGCCATGCAGGATGACCCGGCGGCGAAGGTCAACGAGCTGACCCCCGGGATAGAGTTCCTCTTCCATCTGCCGGCCCAGGTCTGCCAGCCGGGTGGCGATCGGACCCGCCTGCTGAACAACGTTCACCAGCTGGGCAAACGGTTGGGGGGAGGAGATCTGCCAGAGAGAGTAGTTGGCAGGGAGTGCCACTTCCAGCGGAAGCTTGACCGCTTGAGCGGGTAGTCCCGGATGCCAGCCGGCGGGGCCTGCAATCCAGTGAACGCCGAGCATCCGCAGCAGCAGCGCGTCGGGCTCGGCGAGGCCGTCAGGTCGACGTGTGCCATGCCGGCGACCGACCTCCAGCAGCGTGGCGAGCGTTCGGTCCTTGAGGCTCTGGCTGCTTTCCAGGGTCCCCAGCGGTGTGAGTAACTGGTAACGCGGAAGAAGGGTCTGGCGGTCCCACTCGACCGCCTCGGCAAGACGGTTGCCGGAAGGTTCTGAGATCCAGTGACGGGGATACCAGCGCCGCCACTGGGCACGGAACATCCGTTCCGGTGACTGGTCGCCGGCGTCCGTGGACGGTTGGACAAGCATGGTTTCCATAGGGGAGGGTGTTGACCAGTGGGAAGCCGGAGCGCGAGAGACGAGCCAGCTGTTGGCAATTGCCAGTTCCAGGATCGTCAGCGAGACCAGTAGGGGACCGAGGGTGGCAGGCCGCAGGTTGGCAATCATCACCAGGAGGAGCAGTGCCAGTAGCGTGCCATGGGCGAGGGCCAGCAGGATACCGTTGTAGGCAGCGTCGGCCTGGAGAGGGCCCAGCAGGTAGTCGGATTGTCCCGCTGCCAGCAATTCCAGGACCCAGGGGCGGAGTAGCAGAAGCAGTATCAGCCCGCTCAGCCCGAGGCCGGCCAGTCCCCGCAGGCAGCGAGCCGGTCCGTGGCGTACTCCATCGAGCAGCTTTTGCATCTGCCATCCGGCCAGCAGGCTGCCAGAGAGGGTGAAGAAGATCCAGAGCTTTGCCGGGAAGCGGAACTTGGCATAGCCGGGCAGGAAAACGACCAGCCACCAGTAAAGTCCGCCGGCCGGGTCCGTGGTGGTTCCCTCGACCAGGCCTGCCTGCCGCAGGCCCCAGCCGATGCCGTAGAGGCCGAGACTGGCAACTCCCGAGAGCAGAAGCAACCAGCTTAGCCAACGCCGCTGGGGTTCCCCGGTCCGCAGGCTCCATCCACACCAGGCGAGTACCATCACCAGCAGGCCCATGTAGAGAGTCGGTGTCCAGATCCGGCGTTCCCCCCCGAGAGCTCTTAACCATCGCTGGTTTTGGGGATAAAGGCGGCCATGGATGTTGGGCCAGGCAAGCTCGGTAAGTCGCCAGGGAGAGAGGCTGAACTCGTAGGGGTCGTGCTGCAGAGCGCTGCCCTGATTTCCCAGCAGCCCCTGAAGCTGCTGCCCAGGAGATTGTCCGTCGCTGCCGAGCTCGTAAATCGAGCGGGGAGAATCTCCCCCGGCGCGCGTGCTCTGCCGTGAGGATTCGAGCAGGGGCAGCAGCTGGACCGCCGAGAGCATCCCTGCCAGGATCGCAGTGCCGCAAAGTAACAGCACCCCTTCTCTCCGCCGCAGGGCAGGGGCCTGGCGGGGAAGCAATAGCAGGTAAAGGCCTGCAGCCAGGCCGACGTGGTAGACAGCCTGGGGATCCCCGCCCAGGACCATCAGTGCCAGCACAAGGGCGAGAGAAATCGCGGAGGAACGTTGGCCGCGCCGCAGCAGTTGGTCCAGTGCCTGGAGGGACCATGGT
>JAPYUD010000572.1:0-2511 GCA_029936215.1 Pirellulaceae bacterium
CTCTACTTCTCCGCCCCCCGACCGGTGGTTGAGCGAGACGGCGTGATGATCCTGGTAGATGACGACCGACTTCAGCTGGCAGAAGGAGAGGAACCGGAAATAAAGAGCGTGCGATTTCGCACGCTCGGCTGTTACCCGCTCACAGGGGCAGTCGAATCCAGTGCCACCACGCTCCCCGAGATCATCCAGGAAATGCTGCTCGCCACGACCTCCGAGCGGCAGGGCCGGGTGATCGATAATGATGACGAGGGGGGCATGGAAGACAAGAAACGGGAGGGATACTTCTAGCCTCGCAGCCAGAAGCAGTGAAAAATGAGTCACAAGTCTGACCTGATTGCCACCGACATCGACGCCTACCTCGCTCAGCACGAGAAGAAGGAGCTGCTGCGCTTTTTGACCTGCGGTAGCGTGGACGACGGCAAGAGCACCTTGATTGGCCGCCTGCTTTATGACGCAAAAATGATCTACGAGGACCAGCTGGCTGCCCTCCAGCAGGACTCGTTGACCCACGGCACCACTGGCGGTGATTTCGACCCGGCACTGTTGACCGACGGGCTCAAGGCAGAACGGGAACAGGGCATCACGATTGACGTGGCCTACAGGTATTTTTCCACCGCCCGCCGGAAGTTCATCATTGCCGACACACCGGGGCACGAGCAGTACACTCGGAACATGGCCACCGGAGCCTCCACCTGTGACCTGGCAATCATCCTCATCGATGCCCGCCATGGCGTGCTTCCACAGACCAAGCGTCACAGTTTCATCGTTTCGCTGCTGGGCATCCGCCACGTGCTTGTGGCGATCAACAAGATGGACCTGGTCGATTTTGACCAGCAGGTGTACGAGGACATTCGCTCCGACTACCAGCAGTTCGTCTCACGGCTGGACATTCCAGACCTGCATTTCATCCCCCTCTCCGCGTTGCATGGTGATAACGTGGTGGATGCAAGTGAACGAATGCCCTGGTACAAGGGCAGCACGCTGATGAGTTTCATCGAATCGGTCTACATTGGCTCAGACCGCAACCTGCAGGACTTCCGCATGCCGGTGCAGATGGTACTCAGGCCAGACCTGGACTTCCGGGGATTCAGTGGCACGATCGCCTCGGGAATTGTCCGCCGCGGGGATGAGGTGATGGTGCTTCCCTCCGGCAAGACAAGTCGGATCAAGGGAATCGAGACGTTTGATGGCCCCCTGGAAGAGGCCTTTGCCCCGCTGGCAGTCACCCTCACCCTCGATGATGAGATCGACTGCAGCCGGGGAGACATGATCGTGCGGCCGGGCAATGTCCCCAAGCTGCAACAGAAACTCAGCACGATGATTGTCTGGATGTCGGAAGAACCGATGGTGCCAGGCAAGCAGTACCTCTTCAAGCAGACAACACGGACCGTCACTGGCGCCATCAGCACGCTTCGTTACCAGATTGACGTGAACACCCTGCACCGCAAGGACGCTCCGTCGCTGGAACTGAACGAGATCGGCCGCTGCGATATCTCCCTCAGTGAACCGGTCTCCTTTGACAGCTACCGTCGAAACCGGGGCACCGGTTCGTTTATCGTGATTGACCGGATTACCAACAGCACGGTTGCTGCAGGCATGATCCTTGACCGAACAGCAGGCACAGGACAGAACGAACTCTGGAATGACCTGGACGAGGAGCAAAGCGACTTGCAGCATTCCACCAGCGCGGTGGAAACCACGGAGCGAGAGGCACGGTTTGGCCAGAAACCGGTTACCCTGCTGTTGACCGGTCTGACCGGATCGGGCAAGACCTCGCTGGCCTACGCCCTGGAACGCCGGCTGTTTGACATGGGCCGGGCAGCAACGGTGCTCGATGGCCAGAATCTCCGCCGTGGTATCAGCAAGGACCTGGGATTCAACGCGGATGACCGCAGCGAGAACCTGCGACGAAGCTCCGAGGTGGCCCAGCTGATGAATAATGCCGGGCTGATTTGCATCGCCGCACTGGTTGCCCCCAGCGAGGAGATTCGACAGCGGGCAGCGGAGACGGTCGGTCCGGATCGTTTCCTGGTGATTCACCTGGATGCCCCGCTGGAGGTCTGCCGACAGCGTGATGAGAGCGGCATCTACGACCGGGTGGACCGGGGTGAAATCCATAACTTCCCCGGTGTTTCTGCCACATACGAGGTACCGGAAAACCCCGCCCTGCGGCTGGAAACTGACAAGATCAACCTCTCTGACTGTGTGCAGCAGATCCTCGACCTGCTCGAGTCCCTCGAGATTCTCTAGGTTGCCGACACGTGTCTTGACGTCGACGCTGGTTTTCCGCACAATCCTCCCCGCAGCTGGGCATTGGGGGCCATGAAATGGTGCCAGCCCAGTGGGGAAAAATCATGCCTTCTCGTAGACTCCTGCCACTACTGGCCCTTGCAAGTTGCCTGTTACTTGCCGAAACCACCTCGGCCAGGGACCTCTACGTAAACAATATTGCCGGAAATGACCTGCACGATGGCCATGCTCCGCTGGCAGACACGCAGGACCACGGCCCAC
>JAPYUD010000050.1:0-11068 GCA_029936215.1 Pirellulaceae bacterium
GTTCTCTGTCTGCCGGAACTCTGCATTACCGGTTACGGCTGCGAGGATGCATTCCAGTCACGGGGAGTCCAGCGGCAGGCGCTGGACCTGCTTAGTGAAATTGTCCCGCATACCGACAACATTGCTGTTTCTGTCGGTCTTCCTGCCTGGCATGCGGGTGGGCTGTTTAATACCGCCTGCCTGGTCAGCAACGGCGAGATCCTTGGATTTGCGGCCAAGCAAAACCTGGCAGGTGACGGCCTGCACTATGAACCCCGCTGGTTTCGAGCCTGGCAGGCAGGTGTTGTCAGTTCCATTGATGTGGGCGAGGAATCCTATCCCCTGGGGGACCTGGTTTTCGACCTGGATGGCATCCGTCTTGGTTTCGAGATCTGCGAGGATGCCTGGGTTGCAGACCGTACCGGGACCCGGCTCGCCCAGCGTGGTGTCGACATCATCCTCAATCCAAGTGCCAGTCACTTTGCCTTCGGCAAGCAGGAGGTCCGGCGCCGCTTCGTGCTGGAGGGCTCCCGGGCACTGCAGGTCAGTTACATTTACGCCAACCTGCTGGGTAACGAGGCGGGCCGTGCCATTTATGACGGCGATGCGATGATCGCCAGTGACGGGGAGATGCTGTCGGTTGGCCCCCGTCTCACATTTCATGATGTTCAGCTCACCGCGGCAGTCATCGATGTACAGAGGACAAGAACCAGCCGTGAACGAGATGGAAGTTACCAGCCGAGCCTGGAAGAAGAGGGGATTGTCGCAGCCAGCTTCGCTTTCCCGGACTGCCAGCAGCAGGCCGTGACCAGCGAGCCTGCCAACTGGGAAACAGGAGACTCCTGCAAGGAAGAAGAATTCACCCGGGCTGTTTCACTGGGACTGTTTGACTACCTGCGAAAAAGTCATTCTCGTGGCTTCGTCGTCTCGCTCAGTGGCGGTGCTGACTCCGCCACCGTTGCCACGCTCTGCAAGCTGATGGCCGACCTTGCCTGGCAGCAACTGGGGCCGGAGGGATTCGCCGAAAAGCTCTCCTACCTGGCCGTCGACCAGCAACCATCCTCTCCCGGGGACTGGACAAGACAGCTGCTAGCCTGTGTCTACCAGTCAACTCGTAACAGCTCCGAGACAACCCGCTCCGCGGCAGAAAACCTGGCCGCTGCGCTGTCCGCCGAGTTCTACGAGTTTGATGTCGATGCCCTCGTCGAGGGTTACGTGGCAACGGTCGAGGACGCGATCGGACGTGAACTTTCCTGGAAAACCGATGACATCGCACTGCAGAACATCCAGGCCCGCAGCCGGGCACCTGGCATCTGGCTTCTGGCCAACCTGCGAGGCGCGTTGCTGCTGGCAACCAGCAATCGCTCCGAGGCGGCGGTAGGCTACACCACCATGGATGGTGATACCTGCGGCGGCATCTCACCGATCGCGGGGATCGACAAGGCATTCCTGAGAACCTGGCTCTGCTGGATGGAAACCGAGGGGCCCGAGGGTACAGAAGCAATCCCCGAGCTTGCCGCAATCAATAAACAGCAACCGACTGCTGAACTGCGGCCCCCCGGGGAGGGGCAAACCGACGAAACTGACTTGATGCCCTACGTGGTGCTGGATGCAATCGAGCGACTGGCAATTCGCGACAAGCTGACCCCAGTGGAAATCTACCAGAGCCTGGCGAGCGAGCATGAGAGGCTTCAGCTGGTCGGCTGGATTCGACGTTTCTTCCAGCTCTGGTCCCGCAACCAGTGGAAACGGGAACGCTATGCTCCCTCGTTCCACCTGGATGACGAGAACCTCGACCCCAAGACATGGTGCCGTTTCCCGATTCTCTCCGGTGGATTCAAGCGGGAACTGGAAGAACTGGACCGGCTCTTCGAGCAGGAAAAAAACACCTAGCAATCCAGCCCAGGTTCGCCGGTCACCCGTGGACCGTGCAGCTTTTCACGATCCGCAGCCGGTTCCCCTTGTCGTTGTACTCGATGGTGTCCATGAAGGCACGCATCAGCAGGATTCCCCGGCCACTCGGTTTATCGAGGTTCTCTTCCAGGGTCGGATCCGGGACATCCTCCGGGTCAAATCCACTCCCCTCATCCTCGATCTCAATCCTCACCTTGTTCCCGTCAAAAACCCCCTCGATTTTCACCTGCTTCGATGCATCCAGCTGGTTGCCATGCTTGATCGCATTGGCCAACCCTTCCTCGATGGCAATGTGCAGGTCTGCCAGGTCCTCGTCTTCAAATCCCAGCTGGCGAAGTACCGCCATGATCTCTTCCTGGATCCGCGACGATTCCGCAAGCTCGCTTTGAATCGTGTAATCAAATTGACTGGTGTCAGACATGGACGTCAATCAGTAACGGGAAATGATGAAATGATGAAATGATGAAATGGTCTATAAACCGGCTCAGATCTTCTTGATCGACTTGTCACGGTTCTTGTCAATCTTGAAGACCTTGTGCAGGGCAAGCACCTTGAAGATCTTCTGCAATTCCGGTTTCAGATTACAGAGCCGCAAGCTCCCATCCACCGAGAGAACCTTCTTGTGGAACTTGATCAACTTGCCAAGGGCAGAACTGGACATGTATTCCACGTCGTTAAAATCGAGAACCACCTTGTGGAAACCATGATCATCGACCAGCGAGTAAAGCTGGTTACCGACCAGGTCAATGGTCGCTTCGTCCAGTAGCCGTCGATCCTTGAAGGTTGCTACCGTAACGCCGTCGGCCTGTTCAATATCCAGTCGCGAGGGAGCTGATGCCATGATGTGTTCTTTCCGGTGTCCCAAGAGACGTGATTCCAAGGAGGAGACCCCTCCTAACAGTTTTTTCATAATGGCAGGAGAAAGCTATTTGTGCAAGTTGCGTAGTCAGCCCCGGCGCTGATCCAGGCCGAAAAGGAAGTGTCTTTTGACCTCTTTCGCAGATTCGTTATGCTGTTCTTGATCTGCACTGCAAATTTGGAGAAATCCGTGGTTTTCCCATTTACCCGCCGACAGTTTCTTCATGGCTCCCTGGCAGCGGGCTCGCTGGGACTGGGAAGCCTGCAAAGAAACGTATCAGCCCAGCAGCCGGGTGAACGTCCACGGCAAGATGACGCGGTCAAGGTCCTGCACCCCCGGATGCGTGTCCCACTTTCCTTCATCGTTGATGATTCTACCTGCCTGGTGAACCTCAACCGGTTCGCAATCCCCCAGTTTGCACAGGCTTTCAAGGGGGAACGGTATCACCACGACTGGCGAAAAATGCCAGACGAGATTCCCGATGATTTCGTCAGGACATTCGGTAACTGGTGTGGAGAACACGGCATCAAGGGAAAATACAGCATTGTTCCTTACCCCGCCTGCGTGGGGCGAGTCGACCGCGTGCTGCCAGGCTGGACACAGAAACAGCTCAACGAGAGCCTCAAGCTGGTCCGCACCTTGATGATGCCTAACTGGGATATCCATCCCGAGATGGTGACCCACACGATCGTCGTCGATACCCGTACCGGGCACCCTTACCGGAATCCCGGGCTGCAACAGATGGAAAACTGGCGATGGGCTGACGGCAAGTCGGTCGACCAGCTGGCGGACTACATGCAATATGCACTCACGATCCTCAAGAACGCCGGACTTCCCTGTGAAGGAATCACCACCCCCGGTGGATTCGGTAACCGGGTCCTCCCGGAGCTGGCCCAGGCGACACTGCAGTCGGTCAAGGATGTCTTTTCCGCTGAGATTCCCCATTACTTCCGACACGTGATCAGTAGTGGAGACGAGAGCGTGGAACCTCGCGTGGAATATGTCTCGGGGCTAGATGGAGATGACCCGCAGTGCGTGGTCTCGATCATTGCCTGCACCGGTGACTGGACCGGGGGCTGGGACTGCTCCAGCCGGGGTGATGTCGATCTCTTTATTACCGAGGAGATGACGTCCGGCCGGATGGTGGAGGTGATCGAGCGGGGAGAGCCAGCCATCATGCTCTGCCACTGGACCGGCATCTACTTTAACGGCGAGCAGGTCGGCTTCCATGTCTTCCAGGAAGCGGTACGACGCATGCATGCCCGCTTCACGAATATCCAGTGGATGAAACTCAGTGAGATCGCACGCTACTGGGCAGCGCGTGAATTAACGAGCATCCAGAAACAGCCGCGTGGGATCCTGCTGGACGCCCCCTTTGCCTGTCCTGCTTTTACCTTGCGGGTTGATGCCGACGCGGTTGCCCAACCAATTCTGCAGTCCAACCAGCGGTTACTCAAACCACGGAAAGTGGCCAGTAGTTCCCTGCTCAAGCCGGGCTGCTGGATGGAAGAAAAAAACAAGCTGGTACTCTGTTTTGACCTCGAGAAGGGGAAAAGCCAGTTCCAATGGTAAGATCCGCCAGCACCCTCTCGATGCGGATGCCACGATCTGTGAGGCACGCGACAGAATGACATCGTTTTACCGACCAGAGTTGATTGAAGAAGTCGGTGTGCAACTGTTTGTGGCCGCTGGAACGCCGGAGCAGGAGGCTCGGATTGTCTCGCAGCACCTGGTCGAAAGCAGCCTGATGGGACACGATTCCCACGGGGTGATGCGGATCCCGGAATACCTCGAACTGATCGAAACGGGACGGGTCATCCCGGGTGGAGAAATCACTGTCCGGGAGACATCGCCGTCGACCGCCATCATCGATTGCGGGGGAAATTTCGGACAGGTCGGGGGCCGGGCCGCCGTGGACGATGCAATTACCCGGGCAACTGAGCACCAGGTGGCGACCGTGATCACAAGCAACTGTAATCACGTTGGACGCCTTGGAGCTTATGTTCAGCGAGCAGCCGATCAACAGATGCTGGCCATTGCCACCTGCAACTCACCCGTCCATGGGCATTTCGTCCTCCCCCATGGAGGCAGGGAAGGACGCCTGGCCACCAACCCACTGGCCTATGGAGTCCCCACCGAGGGGGATCCGATCGTGGCAGACTTTGCCACCTCAGTCGCCCCGGAAGGCAAGATTCGATATTACCGCAACATGGGTACGCCCCTGCCAGATGGCTGGATCCTGGATGCGGAAGGGAATGCCAGCAATGATGCCGATGACTTTTATGGCCCGCCCCGTGGCGGTATCCTGCCGCTGGGAGCAGCTGCCGGGCACAAGGGATACGCGTTGAGCCTGCTGGTCGAGATCCTGGGAAGTGCCCTGGCAGGCAACGAGTGTGACAATCCAGGCAATGCTGGCAACGGGATCTGCCTGATTGTCATCAACCCGGCAGCCTTCAGTGGCCAGCAGCTTTTTCGGCAACTGGCCGGCACGACCGGTCGTTACATGAAAACATCGCCCCCGGCCCCGGGATTCGAGGAGGTCCTTGTACCTGGCGAGCTCGAGTTCCGCACCCTGCGAACACGCCAGCAGGAGGGGATCCCACTGGATGATCAGAGTCGAGATGCTATCCTGCAGCAAGCCAAGAAACTCTCTGTCGACACGAAAGAACTTTTTCAGGAAGAATGAGTGACCATGATTGTCAACGCACACAAGTTTCGTGAAAAATTTGCCGCCGGACAGAAACAGATGTTTACCGGCATCACGATCACCGACCCAGCCGTCACGGAAATGCTCAGCGGAAGCACCGATGGATTCTGGATCGACCTGGAACACAACCCCACCAACCTGGAAACCATGCTGGCGATGTTAATCGCTGCCCGGGCAGGCGGAACGCCAGCTTTCGTACGAGTCCCAGTCAACGATGACGGCTGGATCAAGCGAGTACTCGATAGCGGCGCCGAGGGGATCATCTGCCCGCAGGCCGAGGATGCCGAGGCGGCCCGCCGGTTTGTCACCGCCTGCCGCTATCCCCCCATGGGCCGGCGGGGTTTTGGTCCTCGACGCCCCTCCAATTACGGCCGGAGTGGTGGCCAGCAGTACCTGGACGATGCCAACAAGAACCTGGTGGTGATTCTCCAAATCGAAACTGTTGGCTCGCTGGCACAACTGGACGAGATTGTCCAGCTGGAGGGACTCGATGGACTGGTCGTCGGACCCTACGATCTCTCCGGCGCGATGGGACACATGGGCCAGATTGATCACCCCGATGTACTGGCAGCCATCGAGAAAGTCTCAACCACGGCGCATGCAGCCGGCCTCTCGGTCGGGGTCGGCATGGCTGCCGAAGCCTCCCATGCCGAGAGGGCATTCTCGCTCGGTGCCGACTGGGTCCAGTGTGGCAATGATTTTGAGTACATGATCCGGTTCGCTGACCAGCTCAAAGAGCAGGTCCTTGGGTAGCTGGCACACGGCAGGTTGCCAGCTGCTAGACTGGCTACTGGTGACTGCACTCCCTCACTTCTCTTCCCTGCCAGGATCCCATGGAACACGTCGACTCCAGTGAAGCGACTGGCAGCGAGATCCGGCAGCCGCCACGGCGACTCCTGGGAATTCTTACCTCGATCGGGCCGGGCATCGTGGTGATCGGGTCGGTGATGGGATCCGGAGAGTTAATCAACACGCCTGCCCAGGCGGCCAAGTACGGGATCGTGTTGCTCTGGGCGGTGATCCTGGCCTGCCTGGTCAAGTTTTTTCTGCAGGTTGAGTTTGGACGGCACGCCCTGGTCCATGGGCGGACTCCCTTCCAGGCATTCAATAGCCTTCCGGGGCTGAAGATCAAGAAAACCTCCTGGATCGGGCTGCTCTACATGTGCATCTTCGTCTTCACCGTGCTTACGCTGCCCGGCATGATGACGGCGATCGCCGGAATGCTCAGCGAGATCATTCCCCTGCACGAATGGACAGGCTTTGAGAAACAGTCACTGGTTCGACCCTGGGCAATCCTGATCGCTTTCCTGACCTGGCTGGTACTGTTTCGCGGCTATTACGACAGCATGGAAAAACTGATCACCCTGCTGGTGCTGATCTTCAGTGTCTCGGCAGTGGTCGGCCTGGTACTGGTCCAGTTCACGAGTTATCGGATCACCGGCAGTGAGTTTTTCTCTGGGCTGACCTTCTCACTCGGCGACAATCCGCGGGGGGCTGCGATTGCCGTGATCGCCCTGATGGGTGGGCTGGGGGCAACCTCCAATGAACTCTTCATGTACCCCTACTGGGTACTGGAAAAGGGGTATGGCCGTTCTGTCGGCAACCCGGACTCGGAAGGCTTCGTGGAGCGGGCCCGCGGCTGGGTCCGTGTCCTGCAGTGGGATACCGGGGTCTGCACCATCCTGGCAACGGTCATCACCGTGGCCCTCTTCGTGATGGCTGCCGCCGTGCTGTATGACAATGGGACAGACGTTAACAAGGACACGATCCTGGTCCAGTTCTCCGCCATGTTCTCGAAGACTTTCGGTGGCTGGTCGGTAATCATGTTTTACGTGGGAGCATTCTGCATGCTCTTCTCCACTCTCGTCGTCGGAATTGCAGCGGCCGGTCGGATGTGGGCCGACATGTTTGCCAGCATGGGGAAGCTTGATCTGCAGGACCCCATTGCCCGCCGCCGCTGTCACCGTTGGGTGGAACTGGCCTACGTGCTGGTCTGCTGCGGCTTTGTCCTGTTCGCCGACTTTTCACCTGCCCAGCTGGTTGTTTTTGGCCAGTACGTGGCCGGGCTGTTTGGCACACCGGTCCTGATGCTGGCCATCTGCTGGCTGGCATTCCGCACTGACAAGCGTGTTCGCATGAACCGGGTGACAGCTGTTTTCCTGGTGCTCTCGGTGATCGTGATCGCTGCCTGCCTGTTCATCTCCACCGCCATGCAACTGTTTGGTTCATCCAGCTAAATAAGGAATTTTATCTGATGATTCGATTTTTCCTGACGTGCTCACTTGTCAGCTGTCTCTCGTTCACCGCCTTCTCTGCCCAGGAACAAAAACCGGCCGCCAAGCCGGCCGGGCCGCTGACCCCGATCAAGGACCAGGAAGGACTTCCCCGCGTCCTGCTGATCGGCGACTCGATCTCCATCGGCTACACGTTACCGGTGCGGGAACTTCTCAAGGGAAAAGCAAATGTCCATCGTCCCTCGGCCAACTGTGGCCCCACCAGCCGGGGAGTCAGCGGTATTGACCAGTGGCTGGGAAAGGGACAGTGGGACGTGATCCATTTCAACTGGGGACTTCACGACCTGAAGTACCTGGGGCCCAAGGGTCAGAACCTGGCCGATCCCAAGGCAACCGACAGCCACCAGCAGATCCCGCCGGCCGAGTACGAGAAGAACCTGCAGCTGCTGGTCAAGCGAATGAAAAAGACCGGGGCCCGTTTGATCTGGTGCAGCACCACGCCGGTCCCCAGCGGAGCCAAGGGACGTGTTGTTGGAGATTCGATGAAATACAACCAGATCGCCCTGCGCGTGATGAAGGAACATGATAGTCCCGTCGATGACCTTTATGGTTTTTCCCTCGGGAAACTGGAGAAGATCCAGCGGCCGGCGAATGTTCACTTCACCCCCGAGGGCTCCCGCATGCTGGCTGAAGAGGTGGTCAAGGCTATTTCCCAGCAGCTGAAAAAGAAATGACCTGGATTGTCTTTGAACAAGTGTTTTGCCTCACCCGGTTTTGCGAATATGATAAAGAGAATGAAATTCCTCGATCGCAGGACGGATGATCCTGCCCGACACAAGGACCTACGGATGCCCAAGCACCCCCTGGCAGCCTGCCTTGCGATACTCCTCCTTGCCCTCTCGGCGTCTGTCTCCGCCGAGCCGATCAAACCAACCGAGCAGTGGGGCGGCTTCTACCCGGTCAAGCAGCTTGGCAAGCTGCCAGCCAAGCAGCAAAAGAGCGCGGTCGGTGCGATTCAGGACAAGAAGACGTGGGAGGCTGTTTTCAAGGTGCTGCAGCCGGACGTGAAGATCCCGGAAGTCGACTTCAAAAAAAACATCATTGTTTTTGCTCGTAACATCCGATTCGTGAACCGCATCATCGGCCTCACCGGCATGTTGGAGGAGGATACCCTGGTTGTACGGTACGCCTCGACGCGCACGGCCCGTCCAATCGTGGACCAGGTCTTTTTCGTGGCGGCAGTTTTTCCTCGCAAGGGAATCAGCAAGATCTCCAACGGCCAGGAGACGGTTCCATTGGCCAAGGGAGCACCCATGGGGGATCTGATCGAGGTTGGATTCACCGTTCCCCATCCGCTCTGGAAACTCCAGATCCAGCGGGTCTACGTGCGTCCTGACAAGAACATCATCGTCTTCTGCACAGTGAAACAGGGAGAGGGATTCGCCGCCCAGGTGATCAGCACTGCCAAGGACTCCGTCACGATCAAGGACCTGCCAGACCTGCCACGAGTCATCGTGATCCATGGAAAAACCTGGGGCTGGAAGAACAAGGAGCCCTACCGCCTCTCCAAGGCCGGGGATCCCATGCAGGTCTTCAAGGTGATCGAAGCTTCTGGCGGCAAGTTGCTCTTCGAGCGTCCCGTGAAATCTCCCAAGTAATCATGATGTCGACTTCTTGTTACCTTGTGACAGGCGCAACCGGTTTCATTGGAGACAAGCTGGTCCGGTCCCTCGCCAGGGAGGGGCACGAGGTAAGGGCGTTCAGCCGTCGCCCCCTCTCCAGGGTCAATTTCCCGGCCAGTGTCACCGTCGTCCGTGGCAGCCTGGAGGATCCTGCTTCCCTGTTGGCAGCGATGCAGGGCTGCGATGGAGCCTTCCACCTGGCGGGTTACGCCAAGAACTGGGCGCGGAACAAGAAAGTCTTTCACGATGTCAATGTTGGTGGTCTCTCCACTGTTCTCGATGCCGCCAGGAAAGCAGATGTCAAACGTGTTGTCTGGACCTCGACCGTGATGACATTTGGCCCGACTCCCCCAGGACAGGTCTGTGACGAGACGTATGATCGAACCGGCACGCCCTGCTATACCGACTACGAGCGGAGCAAGATCCAGGCCGAAGCAGTTGCTCGTCAACATGTCGATGCCGGGCAGGATATCGTGATCTGCAACCCCACACGGGTCTTTGGCCCCGGCCTGTTGACCGAGGGAAATTCTCTCACGCGGCTGGTCGACGACTATGACCAGGGGAAGGCTCCTGTTGTCCTCAACCGGGGGCGAAACGTGGGGAACTTCGTGCTTGTCGATGATGTTGTCCAGGGTCACCAGCTGGCAATGCAACATGGCCGTAGAGGTGAGCGGTATATCCTCGGCGGTGAGAACATGACAATGGCGGCTTTTTTTGACCTGGTCGACGAGTTTTCCGGCAAGAAGCACTTTCGCCTGCCCGGACGGCCTACCGGGGCTTTTGTTTTTGCCTACATCCAGCTCTGGAAGGCACTTCTGCTGGGTGGATACCCGCTGATTACCTCCCCCTGGATTCGGACCTTCCTGTCCGAATGGGCCTACTCCTCCGGCAAGGCAGAGCGGGAGCTGGGCTATTGTCCCACCCCGGTACGAGAGGCCGTCGATCTGACCTATAACTGGTTACTCAAGCAACGTGTCAATCCAGTGGAGATGGAGACCGCGGGCAGATGACGAGCCTGGGAAAGAAAATTCGCGACGAGCAAGCACGCCCTGCCGTGGTGATCCTGGCCGGGACATTTCTTTACACGCTCTGGCATGTTTTCGGCCGGCCGCAGTTCTACCTGGATCACCTCTCGAGCATTTCCCTGACGGGCAACCAGGTGATCGATGCAGGCCTCTACTGGGCGGCGATGAACCTGCTGCTGGTTGCCATCCTGCTGTACCTGGTTCGCGGTGTTTTCGGTGGCCGGCTTGCCGATTACGGCCTGGGCACAGGGAAGGTCGGTTTCGGTATCTCGCGGCTGGTACTTGCCACACCGATCGTGATCGGGATCGGCTACCTGGCATCTACCCAGCAGGCCTTCCGGGACTATTACCCGATCAACCCCGGTGTGGATGGTTCCAGCCAGCTGTTCCTCTTCCACGTGGCGGTCCTTTCCACTTACTACCTTGCCTGGGAGATCCTCTTCCGGGGGTTCATCCAGCACGGGGTCAAGCCGCAACTCGGCCTGGCGGTGGCGATCGCGATACAGACGCTGGCCAGTACTCTGGCCCATGCGGACCGGCCGGCGACCGAGCTGATCGGTTCCTTCTTTGCCGGAGTGGGCTGGGGCGTGATGGTCCACCGTGGCGGAGCGATCTGGACGGTGATCCTACAGCACTGGATCCTGGGGATCGCATTGAGCTACTTCATC
>JAPYUD010000050.1:11078-13374 GCA_029936215.1 Pirellulaceae bacterium
GTAATATTACTTTTAGATTTCGCTTCTTCTTCTTCAAAATGAACAACTTCATCTGCTTCGGTTAAACAAGATTACCGGCGTGCTCCCCTAGCCGACGATATTCGGCGTGCCACAGCGGATAAGCATCTCCCGGGCTGCTTCCCGGAACTTGTCTCGCACGTCCCGCGTGGGAGGGCGGCAGCGGCTGGAATCCAGGCCGACCAGTTCCATGCAAAGCTTGTCGAGGTATCCATCCCCACTGGTGAACTGCTCCATCTCCTGCCAGAGCGCGTAGTATGGCTCCACCACCTTCATCAGCTCGGCTTGCACCTCCTCGTAGCGTTTCTCCTCAAGCAACCGCCAGGTGCGGGCACCCCACGCCGGCCAGTGGTTGCAGATATGCACCTCGATCCCCCGGGCCCCGAGCATGTGGCTGGTAACAAAGCGGAGCTGGTTGTCGATGATGCTGACGCGATCGCCAAACTGCTGAATCACACGCTCAAAACCAAAAAACTCGGTGCCGGGACTGCTCCACTTCAGACCCACCATGGTCGGCAACTCCAACATCCTTTCGACCATCCCGAAGGAGACCCCCATGCTGGTCCAGTAGGTGTTGTAAATGATCATCCCGACATCGGGTGCCGCCTCGGAAGCGGCCGTGATGTACTCGAAGAAATCATCCTCGGTATGGCCAAAATAAAACGGCGGCGAGACCTGGATATAGTCCGCTCCCAGCTGCTGGGCACCACGTGCCAGTTCCACCAGTTCACGGGTACTGGTCGTCTGGACCCCCACCGTGAGCGGGATCTTTCCGTCGGCGGCTGCCAGCACCGCCCCGGCGACCTCAAGTCGTTCCGAAATCGAGAGCGTGGAAAAGTCCCCCGCGCCACCGCCGCTGAGGACCACACAATTCCCCTCGCCCAGCCCGCCGTCGATCAGGAAACGGACATGTCGCTTCATCCCCTCCAGGTTGAGCGAGAGGTCCTGGTCATGAAACATCGTGGGGATGGTGACATAGCACCCGGTCAGCCGCTCTCGTGCTCGTTCAATATCCATGGCTACCTGGGAATCATTCCTTTTTGAAGTCCGGCATATTCCAGCGGACAACTTCTGCATGTTTCCGGTTTTCCGCATCTCGATAGGTGTAGGACGTAACGAGTGTCCCATCGGCAAGTCGTACTGTGGGGCCAAAGCCTCCACCACTGGAGAGGCCGGCTGGCGTCTTGGTATCGATCATCATCAGGTCCTGTTTCATCTCAAACCGGAAGCCATCATCCATTTCCTCTCCCAGCACGGCCCGCACTCCAAGCGGCTGCAAGATCGCCCGCTGCGTGTAGGTCAACAGCAGCCTTCCCTTTCCCAGCCGCAGGATCGACATGTACATCTGGCCGTACCCCCCCAGGTCCTGCACCCGGGTCCAGTTACGTCCAACGTCCTTCGAGGAGTAGATAATCATCCGCTCGGACTGGTCGTTGTTTCCCGGGTCGGTTGTCCCGGAAAGCGGCCAGGAATTGCCCGACCCAACCCGCAGGATCGCGTAGAGCTTTCCCGAGCGCGCCTGCCAGAGGTGAGCCTCTCCAAACAGGGTATAAGGATAGTCTTCAGGAACATCAGCAAAGTGGCTCGTGTACGTCTCCGGCCAACTGCGGCCGCCGTCGGTACTTCTCAGCATGACCGAACGGCAGTTGGGAGCATGCTCGGATATTCCCAGCAGCAGGGAGCCATCAGCACACTGCAGCACGTTGCGTGTCGTCAGGCCAACGGTTCGTGGTCGAAACTCCTCGGGCTCCACCCGCGTGGTGGTCCATCTGTGCCCCGCGTCGCTGGAGCGGTGCAGGTAACTGTGGGTGTATCCGTCCTTATTACGAACATCCTGCCCGAGCAGATGGGCAGTGATGAAAAGCGTACCGTCCTTGGTTACCGAGAGGGCTGGCTCTCGCCCGGCAATATCCGGCAACTCCCGTTTTGACCAGGTCAGTCCCCCGTCGGCCGAACGGTAGAGGATGGCCTGTTCAGCGATCTTGCCGTTCTCCAGCCGGCGGCCAGTGAACATGCTCAGCACCAGTTCACCATCGGGCATCAGCACGATTGTCGGCTTGTAGTCCTCCGGCTCACCGAGCGGGATCCGCTGGCAGGGAATTTTTTCCACTGGCAGCGTCCTGGGGCGACGAACCTCGATGAAGTCCTTTGCATCCTGGGCCACGGCAGGGCGGCCGGTCACGATCCAGGCCAACAGGACAAAAAACAGGCACAAGGGACTGCCGGAAACCAGGTTCCTTTTCATGACACTGTCCTTGCATGTGCAGGGGACTAGATC
>JAPYUD010000051.1:0-2531 GCA_029936215.1 Pirellulaceae bacterium
CGGGCTTCTCCTCTGCGGGCTTCTCCTCTGCGGGCTTCTCCTCTGCGGGCTTCTCCTCTGCGGGCTTCTCTTCTGCGGGCTTCTCTTCTGCGTCCAGATCCTTGTTTTGTTCGGAGGCGGCTATCAGTTCATCAATGTTCATTGCACCATCGCCCTGGCGAGCGAGTACACAACCGGAAATGAACCAGCCATCGTCTTCGCTCTTAACGAAGCTCCCGGCCGGACCCAGGTACTGGGCAATTTTCTCGTAGGCGGGCATTTTTGACCCGTCAATCATCTGTTCACGGGGGCCACCGTCTTCCGGGGCCATCCAGCGGTTGATTAGGTTGCCCAGCAAGGTCTTGGACTCGGCCATTTTTCCCTGTCGCAACATCTCGTAGTTCACATGGTAGGACTGGTCGAGGCGGGAAAAGAGACGATAGCTGCACATCGTGGCCCCCAGTTTTTCCAGTGCGGCATTGACGCGCTGGAAATCTCCGGACGTACTGAGAGTGTCCTGCTCCTGCTTGATGACATCAATGATGTAATCGACACCGGAGGCAGCAAGCAATCGGCCGTCCTTGGTGACCGTGACCGCCCAGCTTGCAAGCAGCGGTTTTTGTATGGGCTTGGCGTCTTTTTCCTCTTCCAGCGGCTCACCAAAGGGATCTTCACCGAAAGGATCATCCGAGAAAGGATCTCCCCCCTCGATATTCACTTCGATCCCAATGTCCTCTTCCTCGTTGATCGTTTCCCAGATCACCAGGTCCTGGAATTCATGCTTTACCTTGTTCGGTTCTGCTTCCATCAGCTTGCGGATTGCTTCCTCGACGACCTCGTTGTTGGAGATATCGATTGCGAGCATCCACCGTTCGCTCGTGGGTGAGACGGGGAGCTTGTAATCCGTCATCACGCTGATTCTCCCCCGGGTATTCACGATCAGATCATTTCTCAGGTCGACCTGGGGACCATTGGGATCCTTGGCGATACCATCGATGATCTCTTCAAAGAGATCCTCACCGGGTGCTGCATTAAGTAGTTCATTGACGAGCGTCTTGACGTATTCAAAGGCCTTGTCGATTTGCCAGTTGAGTGTGATATAGGAGGTGGTGTTCGCGGGCACCCAGGGCTGAGGGGAGAGGTTCTCGGAGTTCGGGAAAACCAGCATGCGAGCTGCCCTGACAAACTTGTCAGTCAGCTTGGCGGAAATCCGCTCGTCGACCGGATCACCATCCGCGGCAAGTTTCTTCTCGGCCGCGATCAGGGCCAGTACCGCTTCCTTGTCACCCGGGGCATCGATCCAGGTATGGTGGGTGAACTCATTTTCCCCATTCGCGACGACCAGCCAGCCACCCGCTCCACGGATTGCATCGAATCCCTGGTTGACGAAGAGCTGGAGGAAGTCCTTTCCTTCCCGCTGGCTCTCCTCTGACGCGCGGGTCGTGTTGATGTATCCGAAAATATCAATGAACCATCGCAGCTGGGGAGCGATCTCTCCGGAGGCCTGCTTGCAGCGTTGCATGGCACTATCGTAGGAACTGACATTGGCCAGTACATCCTCGGGTTGTTCTTCACCGAATCGAGCGAGAATTCGTTCCATGACCCCTGGGTGATCGACTGCCACGATATGTCCCTCGTGGAGGCGATAATAAACATCGTGCGTGCGAGTTGGATCTTCGGTCTCGGGAACAACGTAGTGAACGACATCCTGGCCGCCCATCTGAACGATGGACTTCTCTGCGTTTTTCTCTTCCAGTTTCAGGGCGATCTTGTCGAGCAGCTGCTGAGCCTGTTCTTCATTCCCGGTCACGTCGACCAGGAAAATGATGGCATGGGGTTGATCTTCATCATCCGGCTGTGCGACTGCCACGGCAACTTCCCCACTGCTTACGCCTCTCAGGTCTTCCCAGCGAATCCCCAACCGAACGTCGGTCCGGTTCAACTTGTCGCCGAGCTGGCGTTTGAGGTCCTCGGCAAACGGCTTGACGATCGGGTCATTGACGAGCTGGCCTATCTGTGTCTTCTCGAAGCGTTCCATCAGGTCATCGATATTCGCGACCGAGACGAACCCCCGTGTGGTATTCGGCAACAGTTGGTCAGCCGATGGGGCTGCCTGGGCTGGATTCACCAGCAGGGAGAGGAGAAGAGCAAGAACGAGAGTCGAGAAACAGGCATGTCGCGGCACGATGCAACTCCTTTAGTTTCTTTCCGCCAGCGGATTCAATGGGCCAGGGCGTATTACTGAGGCAGCACGAGTGATTCATCTGGTGAATCCTGTGCCATAACAGTTACGACCTCCCGGTTCCTGATTTATCGGCAAATACATGCCTGGAAACGAGATACAACTCTTGGAGTATGTCGAACTTGGTTCTACTAGAAGTACGAAGCTATCGTGATAATAATTGGGACCAGTATAAACGGTAAAGTCAGCCAGCGGCTGCAGGAAAGAGTAATCGCCATGAACCGCTCCTGGCCGGAGCGAGGGCCTGATGAATTACCTAACCGTTAGATCTTAACAGTTCCCCTGCTGGCCGGCGAGCAAGGGATACAGA
>JAPYUD010000051.1:2541-13363 GCA_029936215.1 Pirellulaceae bacterium
AGCTACCACTGGTGGATAATCCCCGCATGCCAGGTCCCCCTCCCCCGACACTCAGTTACGATCCGATACACGGGTATATTCCTTTCGTCAGCGAAACGAGTGACCCCCGGGCAACCGCCTGTGAACAGGACCTGATCGATCACCCCTGGCTTCAGCGGCTTCGCCAGATTCACCAGCTGCAGACGGCCTGGTGGGTGTTTCCCTCGGCCGAACATACCCGTTTTCAGCATGTCCTGGGTGCCATGCACCTTGGAAGTCGGTTTGTGGACCAGCTTTACCCCAGCCTGCAGGAAGCCTGCCCCGGGCTCCCCAGCCGCGGATACGTGGAGAGCCTGGTACGTTTGGCGGGATTGTTGCACGATGTCGGCCATGGCCCGTTCGGCCATTTCTTTGATGATCATTTCCTGCAGCAGTTTTCCCTGACGCACGAGTTACTTGGGGCGCAGATCATCACCACCGATCTTGCTCCTCTGATCGAGGGAATCCGGGAGAACCCCGATAGCCGGCTGCTTGAGAACGAGCAGCTCCAGGCAGACCAGGTTGCCTGGCTGATTGTCCGTCCCAGCGACGATGACGCCTGCGACCAGCCTCGCTGGCTACAGTTACTGCGAGGGCTACTCAGTGGAATTTACACGATCGACAACATGGACTTTGTCCTGCGGGATGCTTACATGTCAGGCTACAGCTCCCGGAGCTATGACCTGGAGAGGCTGCTGCGTTACAGTTTTTTCAGCGAGCAGGGGCTGACAATTCAGGACCGGGGGATGGATGCGCTGATGCGTTTTGTCTCGGCCAAGGCGGAGTTGTTTCAGGCGATCTATTTTCATCGCACGGTTCGGGCGGTGGACCTGTCACTGCTGGATGTTTTTGCCGAGAGCATGGCCCTGCTCTTTCCTGGCAACCCGGCAGATGACCTGGCCGCCTACCAGGCTTTCACCGAGAACACGTTGCTTGTGGATGTCGCCCGCTGGGCGACCAGTGACGATCCCGTGCGAAGGGACCTTGGTCTCCGCTGGCAACCGATCCTTGAGCGACAACTGCCCTGGCGGATGGTCTGCCAGCGGAACCTGCTTTATCAGCAGGGAGAAGCGGAGGGAGCAAGTATCTTCAGCAGCGAGCAGATGGTGGAGCAGGCACTCAGGCAGCGACTGGGCGACGAGGGGGAAGAGGCGGCATTACGGGTCGATATTGCCAGGCATCTTTTTCGCCCCCATACCCAGGGACCGGCGGCCGGCCAGAATTTTCTCTTCGATGCAGCCTCCGGGTCGGTCCGATCGCTCGAAAGCCACCGCCTTTACGATCGTCTTCCGGTGAGTCACCGTATCTGCCGTGTCTATTCCACCAGCCGGGAGCTGGATCCATCCATCACCGCCGCGCTCGATTCGCTGCTGGGGACCGATGCCGTGGATGACCTGACCAATATCTGACCCCCTTCGGTGCCCAGAACGTGCCTGGTGTGGTTGGACAGGATCGTGGGCGGTGTAAACTGGAAGGAGCTGGTCTTTTGGTGTCCGCTCGCTTGAAGGGTGATCTAAAGGGAGAAGACAGGTGTTCCTTGGATTCGGTGAAGTGATGATGCGGGTCTCTCCCGGGCAGAACTTGCGCTGGCAGCAAGCATTGCCAGGCCCGGTAGAGGTGACCTGGGGGGGTGGCGAGGCAAATGTCTGTGCCTCGCTCGCCATGTACGGCCACCCGGTGCGGTACCTGACTGCCCTGCCCGATAACCCGCTTTCCCGGTCGCTTGAACAATCGCTGCGTGGCCTGGGGATCGATACCAGCCATATTTACTGGCGTGAACAGGGGCGGCTCGGTGTTTACTACGTCGAGGTCGGGGCGAACCAGCGGGGTTCCACCGTCCTCTATGATCGTGACCAGAGTGCGGTCAGCCTGGCATCCGTGGAGGAATATGATTTCAAGACAGCACTGGAGGGAGTGGACCGGGTCCACCTGAGCGGAATCACGCCGGCGATCAGTGAGGCAGCCTTTCTCGCCAACCTGGAGCTTGCACGCCAGGCCAGGCAGGCGGGTGCATCGGTCTCCTGTGACCTGAATTATCGAAACAAGCTGTGGCGGTGGCATCCCCGGCTTTCAGGTCGCGAACTGGCCCGCGAGTGTATGGCCGAGCTGTTGCCACTGGTCGACCTGGTGATCGGGAACGAGGAAGATGCTTCCGACGTGCTGGATATTCACGCCGAGAAAACCGACGTCACGCGAGGTCAGCTGGAGGTGGATTCCTACCAGCAGGTGGCACGTGCAATTGTCCAGCGCTACCCCAATCTCAGCCACGTGGCGATCACCTTGCGGGAAAGTATTTCGGCAGACCATAATAACTGGGGTGGCATGCTGCTGGATGTCGCCAGTGACCAGTGTCACCTGGCACCTGTTTCCAGCGAGGGGCAATACCAGCCTTACCAGGTACACGACATTGTCGACCGCGTCGGCGCGGGCGATTCATTTGCTGCCGGACTTCTGCATGCACTCCAGAGTGAGGATTACGGAGAGCCGGCTGCCGCGATCCAGTTTGCCGTGGCAGCCAGTTGCCTGAAACACTCGATCAAAGGTGATTTTAATTTTGTCAGCCACCAGGAGGTGGCAGCCCTGGTGAAGGGAAACGCCAGTGGGAGAGTCCAGCGGTAAGAGGAAAGAAACTGGCAAACTTTTCCTGCCAAGCCATCGATGGAAATCGAGAACCTGATGCACGACCGATACCAGAACCCCCTGATCAGCCGCTATGCCTCCGATCCGATGGCGGCCCTCTGGAGCGACCAGAAGAAGTTCCGGACTTGGCGACAGCTCTGGCTGGCACTGGCTGAAGCCCAGCAGGAACTGGGGCTGCAGATCAGTGACTTGCAGCTGGAGGAAATGCGTGCCCATCTTGATGACGTGGATTTTGAGAACGCTCGCCAGTACGAGCAGAAGCTGCGTCACGATGTGATGGCTCATGTCCATGCCTACGGGGATGCCTGCCCGGCGGCACGTGGCATTATCCACCTGGGAGCCACGAGCTGCTTTGTCACCGATAACACGGACCTGCTTCTGCTTCGAGAGGGACTGGAGCTGATCCGCACCCGCCTGGCCATGGTGATTGACCAGCTGGGAGAGTTTGCCCTGCAGCACCGGGCCCTCCCCTGTCTCGGATTCACCCACCTGCAACCTGCCCAGCCGACCACCGTCGGCAAGCGAGCCTGCCTCTGGGCCTATGACCTGGCGATGGACCTGGAGGATCTCCAGGGCCAGTTGGGCCAGCTCAAGGCACGCAGTACCAAGGGAACCACCGGTACCCAGGCGAGTTTCCTGGAGCTCTTTGAGGGTGACCATGGCAAGGTCACGGCGCTTGAACAGCGAGTGGCCGAGAAAATGGGTTTCGCCGAGTCCTACCTGGTGACCGGGCAAACCTATTCACGCAAGATTGATAGCCGGGTGCTCGATTTGTTGTCGAGGATCAGCCAGAGTTCCCACAAGGCAGCGACAGACATTCGACTGCTTGCCCATCGCAAGGAAGTCGAGGAACCGTTTGAAAAGGACCAGGTGGGGTCCTCCGCCATGGCGTACAAGCGAAATCCGATGCGGAGTGAAAGAATCTGTGCCCTGGCCCGCTTCGTGATCAGCCTGCAGTCGAGTACCGCGCACACCGCAGCATCCCAGTGGATGGAACGGACGCTCGACGACAGTGCCAACCGTCGCCTGGTGATCCCACAGTCTTTCCTGGCGGTCGATGCGATCCTGGTGCTTTACGAGAACATCGCTGGTGGTCTGGTGACTTACCCGGAGGTGATTGCCAACCACCTGCATGAAGAACTTCCCTTCATGGCGACCGAGAATATCCTCATGGCTGCGACCCGGGCCGGCGGTGACCGCCAGGATCTTCACGAGCGGATTCGCCAGCACAGCCAGGAAGCTGCCCGGCAGGTCAAGCAGCAGGGCGCGTCGAATGACCTGCTTGAACGTCTCGCCGCGGACGAGGCCTTTGCCGCTGTGGACCTGGATGCCGTGCTCGACCCCTCCCTTTTCGTGGGACGTTCCGCCGAGCAGGTGGACGAGTTCCTCTCCACGGTTGTCGAGCCTGTTCGCCAGCGGTTGCCAAAGAACCGTCCCGACGGCGAGGTGACCGTCTGAGTGGACGGCCAGCGGGAAGCTCTTCTAGATCAAGTCCTGTTTTCGTCGTGTGCGGCGGGGTCTCTTGCTGCATGACTCGCAGCGACCACTGATGATCAGCCGGTGACCCGCGACCTGGAAACGGTGCTCACTGGCAACGTTGTCACGCAAGCGGACAATGTCCTCACTCTGGAATTCAATCAGCCTCTCACAGATTTCACAGTAGAGGTGATCGTGCTCGGGATACCCGTAGTCATGTTCAAAGACCGCCCGACCGGCGAGGGAAAAACGCCGCAGCAGGCCGGCATCCACAAACTCGTTCAGGGTGCGGTAGACCGTGGGGCGGCTCACGTAGTCCGGGGCGCCCTTCACCGGTAACTGCTCGATCAACGTGTCTGCATCAAAATGCTCGTGACGCGAAAAGACCAGGTCCAGCAACTGCCGTCGCTGACGGGTCTGTCGCATGCCGCGACTCTGCAGGTACTCCGAAAATCGCTCTTCAGGCGACATCGCTACCTGGACTTCACCAAGTGAATAATCTCTGGACATGACCTGTTCGATTCAGTGCAGTGAAGTGCGTGGGGGATCGGCAAGGATCTTATTGATCCCAGTCTCAATAAGATGGATTCTAACCCGGCCGCTAGGAGTTCGGCAAGTCACCAGGAACAATCGTGGGCAAACAAAAAAGGGCCTGCCCGGAGGCAGACCCTTGTTTCTCTCTGTGGGTGGTGGAGATTAACCGATTTCGTCAAGCAGTCGATCGACGGCAATGTCCAGCCGCTCCTCGGTTTCATAAGTTCCTGCCTCGATTGCCGCCCGGATCTCGTCAACACGATCGGCGCGGATATCGGGAAGCTGTTGGACATGCTCAACCAGCTCGGCTGCCTGGCTTGCCATTTCCGCTTCCTGTGAAATCTCCAGCTGGTCAGGGGCTTGTACCTGGTCCGCAGCTGTTGTGGGATTCGATGCCTGAACGCCCTGGGGACCATTTACTGGTTGGGGACCGTGGATACCATGAATTTCCATCAGTTGTCACTCCGCGAGGATGTCGCACTATGTGTAAGAAACTACCTGTAATCGAGCAGAAACCGCTCCTTGGGGCGGTGGAAGTATAGGTCACCGCTACCAGAGCAACAAGATCATTTGATCTTTTCCCGGGAAAGGCCCTTTTCCACCCTGTGGCCAGCCTGTTTTCGTTCCTATGCCGTGCCTGGCATGTGAACCAAATTGCCTCTCGCTGCGTCTTAGAAACAGGGCCGGATTAACTCCTTTGGGTGGCCATGATGTTTGCCGCTTTTGCAGGGGCAAGCACGTGGATAGCAGGAAAGGAGGTCTGAGATGAGGCGATCCGAATCGACCACGCTCATTTTGAGCGAGGAATGCGGTGGAGGCCGTATTTCCGTGGACATGGAGGCGTTCTTCGAATTCAACTTCCAGCTCACCGAGGACCTGGAAATCCTCGTGGATGATTGGCGACACACCGCTTCGGAGTGGGATGGTGGTCGTGCTTTCTGGTTCCCCGGGGATGCACCGTGTCGATGGAAATAACCACTCGACACGGCCAGCAGGTTATTCAGCGGGGGACAGGAGCCAGTTGGTGAGGGAGTGGAGTTGGTTCTTCGCAGGAAGGGCGATCGCCAGGATGGCATCGCGATTGCCAGCCGCCCTGTAGGCTGCTGCCACCAGCGAGTCCAGTTCACTCCCTTCCCCTTCGATCCAGGTGGGACCTGGCGCCGCCACTGCCAGCATGCCCGGCAGGTCATGGTACTTCGCTCCCCCCGGCAGGAAGAGGGGCGAGTGGATATCGTCCACCGTGCCAAAACGGAACCCGGATGTCTGTACGGCAAGCTGGTCGACTGCATCACGAGCCTGAGCCCGCGCCGCGATCGCAAGGGGTGCTGTGGCATCAAGAGCTACCAGGCTGACCTTCTCAGGGTTGGTTTCATGGTTCCGTACGTAGGAGATCACCGAGAGGATATCGTGGATCCGGTGTGCCGCCAGGGTTGGGTTGTATCCAAATGAATAGGCGGCGGCCTGGCGCGTGTTCGCCACCCGCCGGGTTCGCTTGATCGGCTTACCGTCGGCCAGGAATTCGCCCTGGAACAACAGGTCAACTCCCATCACGGTTGTTCCTCGTGCAAGCAGTGTCTGGATCCCCTCCCGGGGATTCCCCTGGTCATCAAGAAGGCCCCCCTTGCCCTGCTCCGAGAGCCAGATCACTGTCTGCTGGTTCCACTCCTTCGGGTAAAGAAACAGGACCGGGAGCTGGCCACCGTAGGTGTCGATATTCAGAACGCCACCGATCTGGAGGTAATCCCCCTTGTCGACCTTGGCGAGTTGCTGGTATTCGATCGCGGTAGGCCGTGGAAGCCCTGCTCCAACCACCGTGTCAATGGCCGCCCCGACCACGTCACGATAGCGGGCCAGCGATTTTCGACCTCGCGGGACCAGGTTGTCCAGCTGTTGCTGGGTATCGTTGTGCCAGTACTCGAGCAGCCCCTTCTCGAACTTATCCCCCCCCGCAGGTCGCGGGTGATCGTCGTTCCAGACGGTGAGAGATTCCGCATCCTGGAAGTCAATCTCTGTTTCCGCCGGGATCTCGTCATACCCCAGGCCAAGATGCTTGTTCATCCAGCCGTACATGGCAACCCGGCTCACCAGGTTGTAGTTATGCTGGAACTGGGTATTCGCTGCCAGCATCACGTCCTCTTCTCTGCCAACCAGCTGGTAGAGTCCCTTGAGCTGGGGAAATCCCTTGGTCTCCATTTCCCTGGTCCAGTCATCGGCGGCTGTCAGGCCAAGCGGCCTGGGAGCGAAGAGTGCAGCGAAGTCAACATTCCCCGCTCCGATTCTCAGGCAGGAGGCATTCTCGCAGGTACAGCCTCCCTGCATTGCCGTGGAGACCATGACCGCGGGCATGGCAACTTTCAACCGGGGATCTACTGCCGCGAGCATGAATGTCTGCGTGCCCCCTCCACTTGCCCCGGTGACTGCCAGGCGATCCGGGTCCACATCCTTGAGTGTCAGCAGGAAATCCACTGCCCGTATGGAACTCCATGTCTGCAGCCCCATCACACTCTGCAAATGGGATTCCGCTTGCGGGCTAAACAAGCCCCACTCCGTTGCCGAGTTCATCCCGGGCCGCTGCGTGGCAAAGCGGTGGGCAATTTCAAAGCTGATCTGCGTGCTGTCCGCATAGCCAATCATGTCGTAATGAAATACGACACAGCCCATCCGCGCCAGGTGGATACAGCGTGCCTGCAGTGGACTGCGGGCCGACTGGAGGAACTTCTCCGCACCCTCTGCAATCTGGCCCTTCGCCGATTCTTCCCCGTTGTCGTAAAATCGGCCGTTGCTCCAGTGACCGTGGGGACAGAGAATCCCCGGCCGCTTGCCTGGCCGGTTGTCGGTGGGGCGATAGAGACTACCGGTAACAAAAAACCCGGGCATCGCTTCAAAGGAAACTTTCTCGATACTGTAACCACCATGTTCCTGTCGCCCATGAACGACCGCCGCAAGCGGCGTGCGCGTCGGCATCGGCCAGATACCCTGGGAGACGAGTACCCGGCGGCGGACGTTCTCGGCACGGCGTGCCCAGGCCGACCGAGAAGCTGGAACTTCCATGGGGAAATAGCCATTGAGGTCTTGCAGTGGTTCGAGTCGAGAGTCCTGGGGGAGTTCTCCCTTGAGCAGGCTGGGGCCCTCGGCCAGCACCGCAGCGGTTGGAATCCCCATCAGGATGCAACTGGAAAGCAGGCCGGTGAGCACGAGGAAACGGCTGGATGGTAACTGGTGCATGAAAGAAATTCTCCCCGGGGCGTGTGGATTTGTGCAATCAGGGAGCATCGGCTCCCTGGCTCATCGTTATAAGGCATCCACGTGCCAGGTACCATTGACGCACCGGTTGGCTGTCAGTCCAGTTCCCGGGGAATCCAGAATCCAGCCAGGCTGGCATCCTCCGCAGAATCCAATTGTTGCCAGCAGTCGATCGAAAGCACCAGGTGTGCCAGGGCAGCGGTCGGCATCTGTGCCGGTTCGCCACTGAGGTAGCCGACCAGGGATTCAATGCCGGGATTGTGCCCTACCATCAGGACCCGCTGGACCTGGGCCGGAAGCTCGGCCAGGATCGAAAGGTAACGTGCTGGCGGAGCATGGTAGAGCTCATCGGTCAACTCGACCAGGTCCTCGCAGCCGCATTCGGAGGCGACCGCCCGTGCGGTCTGTTCCGCCCGCATGGCGGTAGAGCTTATGACCAGGTCCGGTTGCAGCTCCTGCTGGCAGATCCAGTGACCCATCCGCGGGGCATCCCGTTTTCCCCTTTCGTTGAGTGGACGTTGGTGGTCACTCAGGTCTGCACTCTCCCAGCTTGACTTTGCATGCCGCAGGAGGAGTAGGTGTTTCATCAGGGCTGCCTTGTGCTAGGACCGGTCCGGCCGCCGGTGGGGTTCGAATCGAGTCGGCTTGGATTGCTCTGCAAGACTCACCTGCTCAACTGCCCGTTCGTACAGAACCTGCTGGCAGCGGACTGGGTTATCCGGGTCCCTGGTGGGAACTCGCCGGTAGGTGCCGTCGGGCATCAGCTGATGGGATTTCACATCATCGGAGAAGCAGGTCTCGAGGGCATGAACCAGTTTTTCCTGGCAACCGGGATCGGTGACCGGAATGAGCAGCTCGATTCGACGATTCAGGTTCCGTGGCATCCAGTCCGCACTGGCCATGTAGACGTGTGGTTCTCCACCGCCATGAAAATAGTAAATACGACCATGTTCCAGGTACCGGTCAATGATACTGATCACACGGATATTCTCACTCAGCCCCTCCACTGCCGGGCGAAGGCAACAGATACCGCGAACGTTCAGCTCCACCTGCACCCCGGCTGCCGATGCCTGGTAGAGTGCCTTGATAATCTGTGGATCGACCAGGGAGTTCATCTTGGCCCGGATGATTGCCTGCTCGCCGCGACTGGCAGCGTCCGTTTCTCGCTCGATCTCCTCCATGATCCGGTCTCGCAGCGTGAGAGGAGCCATGGCAAGCCGATGCAGCATCGGTGGCTCGGTGTAACCGGTGATCGCGTTAAAGACCCCGGCCATGTCGGTTCCCAGCTGTTCGTCACAGGTAAAGAAGCTGAAATCACAGTAAAAACGAGCAGTCTGTTCATTGTAGTTTCCCGTTCCGAAGTGCAGGTAGCGGCGAAGCCCCTGCGGTTCCCGGCGGACGATCATGCAGACCTTGGCATGGGTCTTGAGTCCCTTTACCCCGTAGATCACCTGGACACCAGCTCGTTCCATGTCGCGTGCCCACTCGATATTGCGGGCCTCGTCAAAGCGTGCCTGGAGTTCCACGATCACGGTGACATATTTTCCCCGCTCGGCTGCTTTCACCAGTGCCTTGACAATCGGGCTCTCATCACTTGTCCGGTAAAGCGTTTGCTTGATCGCCAGCACCCCCGGGTCCTCGGCAGCTTCTTCCAGTAATCGGACAACTGGTTCGAAACTCTCGAAGGGATGGTTAAGCAGGATGTCGCGATGGCCAATCGCCTCGAACATGCTCTTTCCAGGATCGATCTGCGGGCATGCCTGGGGAGGCCAGCTGGGATACTGAAGGTCCTCGTATCCCCTCAGGCCTCCAAGGGAAAACCAGGCAGAAAGGTCAAGGGGACCGGGGCAACGGCAGGTGCTCTCCTCGCTCACCTGAAAGAAATCCTGCAGCCGCTCCAGCAGAACGTCACTGGCGGACGAGCTGACTTCCAGCCTTACACAGGCCGCTGTCTTGCGGGCATCAATCATCTCTTCCATCTGCAGAAGCAGGTCGTGGGCAAGATCCTCACGGGCCTCGATATCGGCATTGCGGAGGATGCGGAAACTGGCCGAGTGGATCACCTGTTCACCCGGGAAGAAATGTTCCACGAACATCTGCACCACGTCCTCGGCAAGGATAAAGCAATGGTCCTCGGTCGAGGGAATCCTGATGAAGCGGGAGACCGGCCTGGCCAGGGGAATAAAGACAAGCCGGTTGCTATCGCCGCTCTCCTTGTTTCCGAGCAGGACCGCCAACTGGAGTATCTTGTTGCCGGTAAGCGGAGATTCCACCGACGGGTCAATCGCCAGCGGGGAGATGACCGCAGAGAGTTCCTCCAGGAAGAAGTTCTTCAGGCTTAGCTGCTCTGTATGACTGAGCTGGTCGGGAGTCAATCGCCGGATACGTGCCTCGGCCAGGGCCGGCTCGACCTGGTCCAGGAAACAGCGGTAGAGAGCATCGACCGTCTGGCGAGTTTCAAGCTGGATCGCCTCCAGCTGCTGCTTGGGCGTCATGCCGGCCGCATCGGTTGTGGTGACCTGCTGTTGCTGGAGAATCTGAAGCCCGCCGACTCGAACCATGAAGAACTCGTCGAGGTTCGATGCCGTGATCGCAGCGAACTTGACACGTTCAAGCAGCGGTAAGGAACCATCGGTCATCTCTCCAAGGACTCGCTGGTTGAACTCCAGCCAGCTCAGTTCCCGGTTGATGAATTGCTGTGTGTTCATTTTCATCAGGATGCCTCGCTCCCGCCTGTCCCGGCACTGAAGAGAACTGGCAGGCCGTAGGTTTCCTTGAACAGTGAGCTGCTCTCTTCGAGCGTGAGTTGTTCATGGGTGAGATCATCCACATCGCTGGTACCGATGACCAGCGAACCATTGGCTTCTGAGACACTCACGGAGTGGATCCGCTGGTTTCGCGAGGCGTCCAG
>JAPYUD010000052.1:0-13290 GCA_029936215.1 Pirellulaceae bacterium
GAGCATTGTGTCGTCGCTACAGAGCGGACCATGTCCTGAGACGTAAGCCATGTTGCCGGTTATCACGATGGGCTTGTAGACGCCACCCGGCTTGGGTGCTGTCGGTAACTCGAGGTTCAGTTCTTCAAGTCGTTGTTCAGCGCTCATGGTTCATGCGACTCCTGGTTGTGAAAAAAAGATCGCCGAGAATAAGGCGGGTGGAAATCATGAGAGCAAGCGGCCGGAAAGTTGTTTTTCGATCTGGAGGACTACCTTTTCACGAAGCTGGTCTGCCTGCTCCCCGGTCATTGTTCCATCCTGGGATCGCAGGGTCATTGAGAAAAGGACTCGCTTGGTGTCGGCTCCATCCTTTTCGCTGTCACGGTAGGTCTCCTGGTAATTGACTTCTTCAAGCTCCTTGCCTGCGGTCGCCCGGACAAGCTGCTCAAGCTGTGACCAGCGAACCGACTCTGCAAGGACGATATTCAGATCGCGTGAGATCGAGGGGTAGGCACTCTGGCCCTGGTGCTGCGGGACCAGTTCTGCCAGCTCGGCGAGCAGGTCCAGGTTCAATTCCACCAGGCTGGTCCCGTTGCGCAGCGAAAACTGCTTGAGGCCCTCGGGGGAAACCTCTCCCAGGAATCCCAGTCTCCGCTCGTCGAGGCAGAGTTCACCGCTTCGGCTGAGATCCAGCAGTGGCAGGTCGACCGCTTTCACTTCCAGCGGGATGTCGATCTTGAGAGCGGCAAGAAGTCCTTCCACGATGCCCTTGAGGCGGTAATATCCGCCAGCACTGGTAATGGCCAGGGTCCATTGCTGGACAGGGAGTTCCCCATCTCCGGCCAGGTAAATGCTGGCAGTCTCGAACAGCTCGATGACGGGATTGGCCAGCGATTCGTTGACTCTCCGTGCTTCCAGCAGGCTGGGCAGCAGGCTGGTCCTGAGCCTGTCGGCTCCCTTGAGCATGGGGGTCTGGCTGCTGATTGGGGGACGCTCGGTCCATCCCGTGAATGACTCGGGCCAGCTGGCCGGAACCATGCTGGCGGTCATTGCCTCGTCCAGGCTGGCGGCGAGGAGTGTCTGTCGCACGATGGACTCAACCCGGTCCCGGTCAGTTCGATGGGATGGTGCCATCGGAACACCAACATCTTCCGGGATCTTTTCATAGCCGTGAATACGGGCAACTTCCTCCACCAGGTCTATTTCTCTTGTCAGGTCCCGTCGCCAGCTGGGGGCGGTCACTGCCAGCTCTCCATCTCCAGCAGCAGCAGTGCTGTTTCCCAGCGCGGTGAGAATCCTGTTCACCTCGTCCGGATCCACGTCAATTCCCAGGATTCTCTTGAGTTGAGAGAGTCGCAGGATGACCAGCCCGGGTTCGGCAACAGGCTCTCCGGTATCGATGATGCCGTCGGCGAGCTCCCCCCCGCCAATCTCGAGAATCAACTCGCAGCAGCGTCGGCTTGCCCATTCCACCCCGACCGGATCGACCCCTCGTTCGAAACGGTGAGAGGACGGGCTGTGCAGGTTCAGGGCCCTGGCGGTGTTACGAGTGGCGAGCGGATCGAAACGGGCTGATTCGATCAACAGGCATGTTGTTGAGCTGGAGACTTCCGAGTCAGCCCCTCCCATCACTCCCCCCAGGGCGATTGCTTTTTCCGTGTCAGCGATCACGCACATGCCAGACTGCAACGAGTACTCATGATGATCGATGGCAGTGAATGGCTCATCCTTGCCAGCCTGACGGACGACAACCTGGCCGCCGGAGATTTTTTCCAGGTCGAATGCATGCAGGGGCTGGCCCGATTCCATCAGTACGAAGTTGGTGATATCGACCACGTTATTAACGGGTTCCCAGTCCGGGTTCAGGGGCCGGAAGACAGTAGCCAGTCGCTCGACCAGCCAGTCGGGACTTGGTCCGATACGGACATCCCGTATCACGCGGGCAGTGTAGCGGGGGCAGAGCTCCGGGCATTCCAGCCGTACCGATGCCTGTTCTGCGGCAGCCGGCGCACTACTGGCCGGCCTGGGATCGGGGATCGTGAGCGGCTGTTCCCAGAGCACGGCGATTTCCCGGGCCACGCCGATGTGTCCCAGGCAGTCAGGCCGGTTGCTTGTCACCTCCAGGTCAATCGCCAGGTCATCGGCGACGCCACGAGTTCCCTCGTGGTTCAGGCCCGACATGGAAAGCCGGTGCTCCAGTTCCGCTTGCGTCATGTCAAGCGGAACGTACTGTTTTAACCAGTTCCAGGAAACAAGCATTCTCTTTTTCTCCTCACCAGCTCCCTAGAACTGGTGCAGGAACCTCACGTCATTCTTGTAGAACTCTCGAATATCTGTCACACCATGTCGTCGCATGCAGAGGCGTTCCACCCCCAGGCCGAAGGCAAAGCCACTGAGTGCCTCGGGGTCATAACCAACTGCCTCAAGCACGTTGGGATCGACCATGCCGGCACCGCCGAACTCGATCCACTTGTCATTCCAGCTGAAATCCGCCTCCACGCTTGGTTCGGTGAAGGGGAAAAACGAGGGCCGAAAGCGGATGTGTACGTCGCTTCCCAGGTAACTGGTGGCGAACAGCCGAAGAACGCTTTTCAGGTCAGCCATCGTCACCCGGCTGTCGATCAACAACCCTTCCATCTGGTGGAACATGGGGTAGTGTGTGGCGTCGGCCGTGTCGGGTCGGTAAACCCGGCCCAGCGAGATAATACGGATCGGGGGAGGGGTACTCTCCATGACCCGGATCTGGACGTTGCTTGTCTGGCTTCGCAGCAGCAGTGGGGCCTCCGTGTCGGAGGCGGCACTGGCACCTGCGGTGGCCAGGTAGAAGTTATCAAGTGGGTCCCGGGCAGGATGCTCGGGCGGGATATTAAGGGCCTCGAAGTTATGCCAGGCGTCCTCGATTTCCGGGCCATCAGCTACCGAGAAGCCAAGCCTCCCCATGATGTCCTTGAGCTCCTCGATCGTCTGGGTGATCGGATGCAGGTATCCCCCGTTGATCGCTTCTCCAGGAAGCGTGTTATCAAAGGTGGGGTCGGCAGAACGGGATCCACTCCCACCGGAGAGTCGCTCCCTGGCATCCTCCAGTCCCGCCTCGATCGCCTGCTTGGTGGCATTAAACTGCTTGCCGGCAACTGGCTTGTCCTCTCGCTCTACCTGCCCCATCAACTTCTGGGCTGCTTTCAGTCGGCCCTGCTTGCTTCCCAGGAAATCGACACGGATCGCTTCCACTGCCTCGAGGGAATCGGCCTGCTGGAAAGCGGAAGTCGCTTCCGTGGAGAGTTGTTGCAGTTGCTCGAGAAATTCGTTAAGAGCCATCGTTGCCAGGAAATCGTGAATGGAATGGGGTGTTCACGCTACCTCGTCGCGCCGTGAGAAGCCAACCCATGACTCGATCCGGGCTAGACCGCAAGTGCTTCTTTCACCTGTTCCACCACGGCATCAAATGCAGCGGGGTCGTGGATCGCCATCTCGGAAAGCATCTTGCGGTTCAATTCAATGCCGACCTTGCCAAGCCCACAAATGAATTCACTGTACCGTAACCCGCGTTGGCGAGTGGCAGCATTGATACGGGTAATCCACAATCGGCGAAAATCACGTTTTCGTAGCCGCCGATCGCGGTAAGCGAAGACGTCGGCGCGGATGAGTGTTTCTTTGGCCGTGCGGAGCAGGTTGCTTCGCCCGCCGCGATAACCCTTGGTTCGCTTGAAGAGCCGACGTTTTGCCCTGGTGCGCGCTGCACCTTTCTTCGTTCTCATATCAGTCTGCCTTTCTTAGCCACATCAAGGCCCTTCCCGACTGGGGAAGCGTTGCCAGCCCGCGCGGTGTGAATACTCTTTCTCGGCTCCTCAGTTGCTGTTGCCATTGAGCGCCCGGTGAATCGATTTCAATACTGTCTTGTCGACACTGGTCGTTCCACGCAGGTTTCGCCTTCGCTTCTTCGACATGGCGGATGCCAGGTGACTGGTACCCGAATGCCGGTGCTTGGCCTTGCCGGATGCCGACAGTCGGAATCGCTTCTTCGTTCCCTTGTGGGTTTTCTGCTTTGGCATGGCCAGTGAGCTTTCTGCAGAGGATTGGAAATCGATTGCAAGCAGTTGATTCTAGGACCTTGCCGGCGTGTGCGAAAGGGGGAAAGGGTCCGGGAACGATAGTTCGAAGCATCTCCGGGTGGGAGAAAAACCGTTTGGCAGGCATATGTTACGCTGAAGCTGAGATTGCCATGGAAGGGAGCATGATGTCGTGGAAAATTACCTGGTACGCTGGTCCGTGCGGGTCGCCATGCTGCTATACGTCTTCGCCCTGGCGCGGGGATTGCAAAGGGGACGAGAGCCCGGTGAGAATGATCGCCCTGGGCGATATACATGGACCCTCGGATGCCTGGTTTTTCTTGTCCATGTAGCAGCAGCTTTTCACTTCCAGCACCAGTGGAGTCATCAGCTGGCGATGCAGCATACGGCCCAGGAGGCGGAGCGGGTTTTTGGCTGGGCTTTTGGCGAGGGGATCTATTTCAGCTATGCTTTCACCCTCTTCTGGTTCCTGGACGTGGTCTGGATGTGGTTCAATGGAGAGGGGAGACGACAGCGAGCTCGCTGGATTCCTGTCGTGCTGCACGTTTTCCTGCTGACGATTGCAATCAATGGGGCTATTATTTTCGCTACGGGACCTGTCCGCTGGGTGGGACTCCTGATGCTGGGAGTGCTTGCCTATTGCTGGTTCTCCGGCAGGAGTAATCCCCGGCAGGTTCCACAGCGGGCAGATTCTTGACCCAGGTTTTTATGAACTCCTCGATACAGAAAATCGCCTACCTCACGTCGGGTGCTGCCAGCATGTACTGTGGCAGCTGCCTGCACGATAACACCCTGGCCCGCGCGATCTCCAACCTGGGGGTCGATATCCAGCTGATCCCGACCTACACGCCTATCCGCACCGATGAGGAAGACCAGAGCGTGGATCAGGTTTTCTTCGGGGGAATCAATGTTTACCTGCAGCAGAAGATTTTCCTGTTTCGATACCTGCCCCCGTTGCTGGATCGGTTCCTGGACATGCCCTGGCTGATTCGCAAGGTGACCAGCGGCACATCCACGATTGATCCAAACAAGCTGGGGGCACTGGCGGTTTCGATGCTCAAGGGAGATCGTGGAAACCAGCGTAAGGAAGTCAGGAGACTCTGTCGCTGGCTGTCCCGGCATCACCGACCGGACATGGTCACGTTGACCAACCTGTTGATCGGAGGTTGTATCCCGGCGATCAAGAAAGAACTTGGTGTGCCGGTCGTGGTGACATTACAGGGAGACGACATTTTCCTGGAGGAACTCCCTGCTCCCTACCAGCAGCAGGCGATCGACCTGATGCAGGAGCTGGTGCCGCAGGTCGACGGTTTTCTCGTTAACAGCGAGTTCTATGCTGAACGAATGGGAAAGCTGCTGGAGATCCCCGCGGAAAAAATTCACATCATCCCGCTCGGCCTGGACACGACTGATTTCAAGGCGGTCGATTCGGTCTCCCAAGCGTCGGGAGGATCGCTGACAGTAGGATACCTTGCCAGGCTTGCTCCGGAAAAAGGCCTGCACCAGCTGGTGGATGCCTTCCTGGAGCTCAAGCAGATGCCCGGCATGGAACAGGTACACCTTCGAATTGCTGGCTGGCTGGGAGAGCATCGCCGGGAATATGCCGAGCAGCAATTTGAGAAGTTGCGACTGGCAGGACTTGGGGACCATTTCCAGTATGACGGAGAGGTTGATCGACAGGGAAAGATCGATTTTCTTGGTGCGATCGACGTGCTCTCGGTGCCGACCGTGTACGAGGAACCGAAGGGACTCTTTGTACTGGAGAGCCTGGCTGCCGGGGTCCCGGTTGTTCAGCCTCGCCATGGTGCCTTCCCGGAACTGCTCTCTCGAACTGGCGGAGGCGTGCTTGTCGATCCCGGTAGTCCAACCGCTCTTGCTGCCGGGCTGGCAGCTGTGCTGTCAGATCCTGGCAGGCGGAAGTCCCTTGGGGATGAAGGGCGGGAGATGGTCCACGAGAGCTTCCATGCCGAGCAGATGGGCAGGGAGACACTCGAGGTGCTCTCACGGATTGCCGAGCTGAGCTAAGAGCCTACCTGGGAGTGATCAGGCAGGTCATTCGCCGTCCCATGCGTGATGGTTCCTGTTCGATCTTCCCGAATTCCGCGAGCTGTTCGATCACTGTGTCCATCACCTTGCGGCCCTCCTCGATGTGAGCCATTTCACGACCACGGAAGATCACCGAGACCTGTACCTTGTCCTTGTGCTTAAGGAAGTCCTTTGCCTTGCGGACCTTGAAATCAATATCGTGCTGTCCCGTCTTGGGACGCAGCCGGATTTCCTTGGTCTTGGTAGTGTGCGTGCTTTGAGCGTTCTTTTTCTTCCGGTCATACTTGTACTTGCCGTAATCCATGATACGGCAGACCGGGGGACGTTCGTTCGGGGCGATCTCTACCAGGTCAAGACCGTCTTCTGCCGCCTTTGTGAGAGCATCCGCGGTTTCAACAATGCCGCATTGTTCGCCTTCGGCGTCAATGAGACGGATGGGAGTGAGACGGATCTGGTCGTTAATCCTCGATTGATTACGGTCGATATGGAGAACCCTTTCATGCAATAAAGTCTTGACTTGAACCCTGCAGGCTTCATGCAAGAGTATGAACCGAGGGGCGCAACGTCGTCAACTCTTGGCGATTGAATTTTGATGATCTTTGTGGCTGCCGCGACTGACCGGATGGGGTCGCCGCAATCGCCTCTCATCCGTATACTTGACCTCCTCTCATGGCACTGGAAGTCTGGTACAGGTCATCCTTTGTATCGGTGACTGCTTTCACTGCCCCCCTTCACTGAAAAGCTTTCCCCATGCTCACGGTAGGACTCCCCGACGGTTCTGAAAAACAGTTCGAACAATCCACCACTGCTGCCGAGGTGGCAGCAGATATTGGCCCCGGCCTGGCAAAAGCTGCACTGGCTGCCGAGATCGATGGGACGATTGTCGGTCTCGACAAGCGGCTTCCCGAAGAGGGCCGGGTTGAGCTAAGGATTCTCACCTCCCGAGATAGTGAAGCCCTTGGCATCATGCGCCATTCCTGTGCGCACGTGATGGCACGAGCGGTGATGCGATTGTTTGAGGGAGTCTCGCTCGCATTTGGCCCCACGATTGATAGCGGTTTCTATTACGACTTTGAACTGGAACACCCGCTCAGCGAGGACGACTTTGCGGCGATCGAGAAGGAAATGGCAGTAATCATCAAGCAGGATGAGCCATTCGAGCGGATTGAGCGAGGGAGAGAGGAATCACTCCAGGTCTGCCGGGAACTGGACCAGCTGTTGAAGGTCGAGCACATCGAGGATGGACTGGCAGATCACGAGACCCTGTCGTTCTACCAGCAGGGTGAGTTTCTTGACCTCTGCCGTGGTCCGCATGTTCCTGCGGCCGGTGCAATCGGTGCCTTCAAGGTACTGAGTGTCGCCGGGGCCTACTGGAAAGGGGACCAGTCACGCCAGCAACTGCAGCGACTTTACGGGACCGCTTTCTTCACGAAAGAGGACCTGGCACAACATCTTGAGTCCATCGAGGAAGCCAAGAAGCGAGATCACCGGGTGCTGGGCAAGCAACTCGATCTCTTTTCGGTCAACCCGCTGGTCGGGTCCGGGCTCGTGCTCTGGCAGCCGAAAGGGGCAATTATCCGTGGCGTGCTGGAGAGTTTTGTACAGGATGAACTTCGGCGACGTGGGTACCTGCCGGTTTACACTCCCAACATTGGCCGCGTGGAGCTTTACGAGACATCGGGGCATTACCCGTACTACAAGGACAGCATGTTTGCGCCGATCATCATGGAGCAGGACGAGCAGTACCTGCTCAGGCCGATGAACTGCCCACATCACGTGATGATCTACAAGAGCAAGCCGCGTAGTTATCGGGAGCTCCCCCTGCGGCTGGCGGAATTCGGGACGGTCTATCGGTACGAGCAGTCGGGCGAGCTGTCAGGCATGACCCGCGTACGGAGTTTCACCCAGGATGATGCCCACATTTTTTGCACGCCTGAACAGGTGGCCGACGAGTTTCATGGTTGTCTGGAAATGACCCAGTTCGTGCTCAAGAGCCTGGGGCTCGACAACTACCGTGTGCGACTCGGTTTCCGGGATCCGGAAAGTGACAAGTACGTGGGAGATGATCAGCGATGGCAGGAGGCCGAGGCCGCGCTCCTGGAGGTCTGCCAGGGACTGGGGGTGGAGCCCACCGTGGAAGAAGGGGAGGCGGCCTTTTATGGCCCCAAGGCAGATTTCGTGCTGACAGATTGTATTGGCAGGGAGTGGCAGTTGGGGACCGTGCAGCTGGACTACAACCTGCCAAGCAGTGAACGGTTCGACCTGGAGTACATCGGTTCAGATAATACCCCTCACAAGCCGGTAATGATCCACCGGGCACCACTGGGCTCGATGGAACGGTTTATCGGGATGCTGATCGAACATTTTGCTGGCGCTTTTCCGCTCTGGCTGGCACCGGAACAGGCTCGCGTGCTGGTCGTCAGCGAGAAGTTTGATGAGTATGCCCAGCAGGTGGAGCAGCAGCTACGCGATGCGGGATTGCGAGTCAGTGGGGATTACCGGCCGGAGAAGATCGGGGCCAAGATACGCGATGCCCAGCTGGAATTGGTTCCCTACATGCTGGTAGTTGGTGGTCGGGAGATGGAGAGTGGAGAGGTCAGCGTGCGGGACCGGATCGAGGGAGACCTGGGTGCCATGCCGATTGCCGAGGCACTTAACAAGTTCCAGCAGGAGATTGCCGACCGGACCGTGCGGCAGACCTACACCGGCAGCGCCGGGCTGGCCGAACGGGGCTCCGATAATGAGTACTAGAGCGAGCAGCTGGCATCTTGACTCCCCGTCTGGGAGCGGTCAGATTGTCAGGTGCAGCAGGGCGTTTAGCTCAGTTGGCTAGAGCGCTTCCGTGACATGGAAGAGGTCAGAGGTTCAAGTCCTCTAACGCCCACTTGCCCTCCGTTGCCCACAGGCGGCGGAGGGTTTTTTCTTGCGCGGTGGGAGTCCAGGTCGAGCAGCCCACCCACCATGAGAACAGCTTTACTCTCTGTCCCAGGGGGCAGGAAGTTCTTTGGAGGCTGGGCCGAAAGTCTGCGAGACGACAAAACCGCTGGCCTGGGACATGTAGAAGATCCGGCCATTGGAGACCACCGCGCCAAGACATTCACGCGAATCGATCGCCGGCCCGGTGGAAACCAGCTTCCCGTCACCGGAGAGGTCAATCATGTCCATGTTCGCACCCAGCACGTAGGGTTCGGAAAGCGTGAACCGGCAGCAGGCATAATTGTGACCGATGCTGTTGACGACCTTGCCAGTTGTGCGATCAAAGATATTTCCCTTTCCGCGGAGGGCATTGGAAAAAATAAACCGCTCACCTACCGTGACCACGTTGAGTGCCGATGTGACGGGATCGGACTTCCAGGCCAGCGAGCCATCCGAGGCATTCAGGCACCAGACGAAGCGGTCGTCCGTTCCTTCCCTGGCCCGGTTGTAGCCACCAAGGTAAAGTCGTCCGTCGCGGGCACTGAGCGTGCACTTGGAGGTCACGTAGAAATCGGTGGTCAGCCATTCTATTTCACCGGTTGCCGGTTCAATACAGGCGGTCAGGCCATTGTTCTTGGCCGGCAGGCCACGGCGTTTCCGGAGTGCCTCTGCATAGCCAAAGAAGACCGAGTAAAAAAGCTTGCCATCGAGCAGGCAGATGCCACAGTCATTTCCACCCTGGCCGTACTTGGAAAAGTCTTTTTCCCAAACGACCTTGCCTGTCTCCAGGTCCCAGGCCCAGATGCGAGGCCGATGATCCTTCGGGTAGTAAGGATTGTCGTTGGAATAGATCCAGCTCATGACTTCCTTGCCCTCCCGTTCCACCGGCGTGCCTCGAAAAATAAACGGCCGTTCGGTGCCCTGGGCTGCGTACTGCCCCGACCCCGATGCGTAGATAGCGACGTTTCCCTGGACGACCGGCGGGAATTGCCGGCTCCAGCTGGGGGAACCGGTAAAGGGCGCCTCCCAGAGCAACTCTCCCGTGGCCGCATCCAGGCAGCGCATCAGGGAACGCTTGATCCCTCCCTGCGGGACGATCAACTTGCCATCGGTGTAAAGTGGCGACGTGAAAGAGAGGTAGACATCCGGTGAGTATCGTCTCCAGAGAAGCCGGCCAGTATCCTGTTCCACGGCCAGGATCTGGCCCTCGGCAGTGTGCATGTACATCCGCCCTCCCCCGCAGACAGGAAGGTGTTTTACCGTCCCTTCCAGTCGCCTGGCCCAGCGCATGCGGAGCGGCGGCTTGAGTCCCTGGGAATTGGCATTGGTGCCACTGAAGTCCCCGTAGTTCGTGTACCAGTCAAACTCCGGGTCTGCCAGGGGACCAGAGAGTGGGCTGCGGATCTTCCAGACTCCAAGATCTTTGCTTGGCAGCGGGGCGTTTCCACCGGGACCAAACACGTACAGGTAACCATCCTCCGAGGGCACGTAAACTCGCCCTGCTGCAATTGCCAGGGGTGCCGTGATCGGAGTGCCAAAAGCGGTAGGGTAGGAACGGGCCTCCCCTTCACCAAGCGGTACAACATGCAGGCTCCCATCCAGCCCACCATAGACCGCGTGCCTGTCGGTCAGGATGGCTGGCGAAATGGAACCTGCAGCGGAGAGTACTTCCGGCTGGTCCTGGTCGCCATTGTGGCGACAGAGACCATGCCCCTGCTGGGGGCGGACTCGATAGATATTGTTGCCGCGAATGCTGACCGATGTGAAACTCAGTAGGCCATACTTGTCGATCGATGTTTCCGTGCCTGGCACGACCCCGGTGCGAACTTCATTCTCCTCGAGCCGCATGATCTCCACCCGTCCAGCGTTATCGCGGCGATGCCATTGCACAAATACATTTCCCAGTGCGTCGGCGCTTTGTCCGAAGGTGGCCGGGAACTCGCTTCCAACGTAGTTGGGGATTTCTGCAACCGTGCGGAGCGTGGGGTGATCCCCGGCATCTTCCAGGAAAACAGTTCGGCCACCGGAGGGCATGACCACGGTCCGGTCGACCAGGCAAATGTCCCGGGAACAGACGAAATGATCTTTCCAGTTGACCCGGTCGCCACGGAAGGCAAGCCAGTCGGCTCCCTTCCAGCGGTCTCCGGTAAAGCCGATCACTTGCTCAACAAAATCCCACCTCCAGATCACCTCCCCAGCAGGCTCCAGCGCGTAGACCTGGGCACCCAGCGTGGCACAGTAAGCCCGCCCATTTCCGACTGCCGGAGCGGAGAAGATGGGTTCACCCCAGTCGAGTTCCTTTACGAGCGTGCCCGATTCGGCATCGAGGACATAGTAGTAGCCGGCCATCGTCCCCAGGTGAAGGTATTTTCCGACCAGGGCGGGTGAGGCGACGTTGTTACAGTTGCCCGTGCCGCCGCGGGTGGTGAATCGCCAGGCGACCTCGAGTGTCTGCTGGTCCAGGGCAAGCACCTGGCCGGAGCCGTCAACGGTGAAAACCTTGCCGAGACCAATGACGGGCGAGGTGAAGATCGCGTCGCCAAGCGGGATGGCCCGCACAAGGCCGATCGAATCTGCGAGGGACATCCCAGGGGCGTTTCCGGAACGGCCAGCGTCGCCCTGGAGCTGGAGCCAGTCGTCAGCGTCCGTGCTACCGGAGGGTGCCAGGAGAGAAAAGCAGATGGCGGCGGCGAGAAAGAGTCGTGGCAGGGGTTTCATGGTCATGACCCTGGGGAGGAAGATTGTTTTACAGCACGATGCCGGGAAGTTGGATTATTTTCGCAGGCTCTCGGCCACTCCGCAAACCAGGAGGGCCACGTCCGGGGAGGTTATTCGGGTTGCCCCTGATTGATGGCGGGCTGACAACCGTCGTATCATGCTTGACAGCAATTGCGGTGGTTACCGCATTGAGCGGAAATGTCTATCCACCGTACTACAAGGCGATAGGGAGAATAACAAAGATGATTACAGTCGGTATGAACTATCACGTGATTGAAGGCAAGCAAGGGGATTTCGAGGAGAAGTTTGCCGGGGTTGTTGATGCCTTGAACGCTGCCGAGGGACACACGAGCTCGACGCTGTGGAAGGATGTCGGTGACGGAGCATCCTACCTGATAACCAGCGAATGGTCGGACGAGGAGGCATTTGGTGAATTTATCCGCAGCGATGCTTTTCGCGCAGTAACAGACTGGGGTGCCGAACAGATTCTTTCAGGCCGCCCGCAGCACAAGATCTACAAGCACTAGGCCAGGCAGTTTCTTCGTGCCGTCCTAGGCCGGGTCCCCGGAGAGCATGGCACGGGTGCGGAACTCGCGGATCGCCCTGATCAGATCGCGCATCGACTGGAAACGCTCGGCCGGGTTCTTTGCCAGTGCCTGCAGGCAGATTGATTCCAGCCCGGCAGGAATCGCCCGCTCCGGCGTGCGCTCCGAGGGTGGCTGCAAGGACTCCTCGACTATTTTTTCGAACGTGCTGCGAACATCCGGACCCTGAAAAGGGAGGCTGAAGGTGAGCATCTCGTAGAGCACCACTCCCAGGCTGTAAATGTCACTCCGCTCGTCCACGATCCGCCCCAGTACCTGCTCGGGAGACATGTAGAGCGGCGTGCCCGGTCGCTGCCCGGTTCCGTCGAGCGTCTCGTAATCTTCTGGCGAGGTCTGCGGCGAGGGATCCTCGTTAGGCATGCCCCAGATGCGGGCAATTCCCCAGTCCAGCAGTACCACCTCGCCAAACAGGCCGACCAGGATGTTCTCTGGCTTCACGTCCCGATGAATTACCCCGTGAATGTGGGCATAGCTGAGCACGTAACCGACCTGGATGAGAATATCCAGAAGCCGGTCCATGGGAAACTCCGCGACGGTATCCTCTTCTTTCCGGTAAAGCGAGACGAGGATCTGGTAGAGGTTCCGCCCCGCTACTTTCTTCATGGTGAAGTAAAGTTCGCCATCCGGCTGGTAGCCGATCTCGTAAACAGGAACCGTGTTGGGGTGCTGCAATTGGGCGGTCAGGCGGGCCTCGCGCAGGAATCGTCGTCGCAGCTGGCTGTTGTCGGCATACTTGGCCTGCAACTGCTTCATCGCGACCGTACGTCCCAGGGCGGTGTCACGGCAGGCCAGGATCTCGGCCCTGCCCCCCGTCCCCATTGGCCTGAAACTCGAGTACTTGTCGAATCCGTTCTGGAAACCGGGTGGCAGGGCCATGTCCGTTTCGGATGCCATCACCGGGGGGTATTCTCCAACCATCCTGTTGCTCCCTGATTTTCAGCCGTGGCTACTCGTTGAGG
>JAPYUD010000573.1:0-2463 GCA_029936215.1 Pirellulaceae bacterium
GTGCCAAGCCGGGCGACGGTTCGTATGCCTCAAATTGCCTGCTTGCTCGCCGACTGGCCGAACGGGGTGTCCGCTTTATTCATCTTTACCATCGCGGCTGGGACCATCACGGTGGGTTGGTCGGATTCATGAACACCTGCTGCGGATTGACGGACAAGGCGACCTGGGCCTTGCTGACGGATTTGAAAAGGCGCGACATGCTCAAGGATACGTTGATCGTGTGGGGCGGGGAGTTTGGCCGCACGCCGATGTTCCAGGGCAAGGGAGGGGCGGGCCGCGACCACCACATGAAGGCCTTTTCCATGTGGATGGCCGGGGCCGGTGTGAAAGGTGGCATGACTTACGGTGGCACGGATGAACTGGGCTACCACGCGGTGGACGACGTGGTCCACGTCCGCGACCTGCACGCCACCATGTTGCACCTGCTGGGAATCGACCACCAGCAATTCACGGTCAAGTCACAGGGGCTTGATATGCGGTTGACCGGCGTCGAACCGGCCCGGTTGGTTGAGTCGATTCTGAGCTGACGAGTATCGTGAACTTCTTCCAATCAACTGCACGTCCTGGAGTTTAAGAAGATGACGACGAAAAATGTCTGACAGGAAAACAGGTATTTTGGTCCTACTGTGTTTTGGCGGCCGGGGGCCCTTTTTGACTATGGCATCTTTTTTACAGCACTCGTCTGTTTTGTCCTCGCTTTCTTCATGAAGGAATCTCAGGACATGGTTATCCGGGTGCAATCCCTTTTCCTGGTGGCAATAGGTGTATCGGGTTACTATATTTGCTCACACCTCTGCAGCAAGAACGCGGAGGACACGGCCGGAGAACCACGTAAGGGCGTTTAGCCCTCGTGGTTCCCCTTGGATAAACTTCAACGTTTGTGCACTTCGGTACAACCGCAGTCGTTCTGTGGCTCGATGGCGAAGTTGATCTGCATCTCTCTCCAGGCAAGATTCGATGAACCAGACAATGAAAACGAATAAGCGTTTGAAAGTCCTGCTGTTTGTCGGAACCCTCGTGATTGCTGTCGGGGGCATCGTTGTTTTCCAGATGCAGCAACACTCGCAGTTGATGATGCGATTAGAGATGTCACCGGGCGATCTCACCCTATCGGATGTGCCCCGATTGATCCGGGTGCTGGAAGACACGAGCGAAGGAAACTGGGAAATGCAGCCTCGAGCTGCCAGGGCGATTGGCAAGATGGGACCAGATGCTGCGGCAGCCGTTCCGGCACTTATTGGAAAACTCGACTACTTTGGTGATTCATCGATTGTTCGTGGTGCGCTTGCCAACATTGGGGCGGATTCGGTTCCGGCGATCGTCGAGGAATTAAGAGGGGGTTCTGAGGACAAGGATCTTGCCAGGATACTCGGCGCGATCGGACCGGATGCAGCAGAAGCGGTTCCGTTGCTGTGCGAAAAAGTGAAGAGCACCAATTACAGTATGCGGAAGGAAGCGAGCTGGGCACTTGGCGAAATCCATGCCAACCCGACTCTTGCGGTCCCTGCGATCATGTCGGTACTCAACGACCCCGAGAGAAGCGTGCGACAACGAGCGGTTCTGGCGCTGTCGCATTTTGATGCATCCGAGCAGATTGTTGCCGCTCTTGCAAAGGTAAAAGTCGACGAGACTGAGTCCGTGCGAACAAATGCCAAGGCAGTATTGTTTCTCATCAGCGATGAAGCGGAGGATGAAAATATCCGTAGGGCAGCGCTGGAAGCTGTTGCTGAGTTTCCCGAATAAAATACCTGGTGCTATCCAGCCTCTTTGGCCGGACGTGATGTAGAGATCCAATTCCTTCTCGATATATGGTTCAATAGGAACTGGACGTGTTCATTTCTGTTTTCCTTGGCCAAGAAAGATTGAGGTTCGCCCTATGTTGGCTTGCTCTTCAAACTCGAAAATCAAACGCTGGCTGTGTGTGAATCTCGCACTTGCCGGATTACTGAGCACCGCATTCTGGTGCCAGCCTCTGCAGGCGCAGGGCGACGAAAAACCAGCTCGAGCCAATGCAATAAACCCTTTCCTGGCAGATGACGAAGCAGGCGATCTGATTGCCGGTGTCGTCGATGACCGGGCGATTAAAAAGTTAATTAGCACGAGGGCTGAATCATTACTGCCCGATCCCGAGGTATCGTTAATTCAAGGATTTGATGAGCAGCTTGCACGTACCGAAACAAAGCTCAAGCTTCCTCGAATCAAGACAACGCTGCTTGAATCGCATGAAATCTACCCGTCCGTCGCTCCCTCGGTACTTGTTCTATCGAAGGTATACAAGTGCGGCCGCTGTACGCGATGGCATGACCGGAGTGCCGGAGCCTTCGTGTTGACGGCCAGCGGTGCAATCATGACGAATCATCATGTCGTGGCTGGCCTGAAGCCTGATGAACGGGCGATGGTGGCTACAACCGTCAACGGCAAGGTCTACGTGGTGAAGGAAATCCTGGCGGCAGACAAGATCAA
>JAPYUD010000574.1:0-2445 GCA_029936215.1 Pirellulaceae bacterium
GGTAGCTGCCGAAAAACAAGACCATCAGGACTGCCCATTGACCAGTAGCATGATCTGCTGCTCAGTGCCGCCCAGCACTCCAACAGCACCGTCAGCCGCTCGTCATCGCGTCTCTCTCGCGGAAACTATCCCCAGTTTATCCCCAGTTTTCGTCCCCTCTGCCGAACCCAGCGAATGATGCTCCCAAACGACTTGCAGGCGCCGCCTCAGCGGTCGAAGATGGAGGCGTCCGTCAAAATGAGGCTCCACGTCCCACGGGAACACGTCATGAAGAAAGTCTTCGCCATCGTCCTGCTTCTGACACTCCTGCTTGATTCCAGGATCCCGTCCCAGGAGACGGCCACACCGCAACCGGCCCGGCAGGATGAGTTCAAGCGGCCACAACCCAGGCATCGAACCAGCCGGCCTGTACCCGTTCCGTGGCTCGGCCATGGCCATGATGACCACCCGGCTGTCCGCGGTGCCACCTATCTCAAGAGCCCCGAGGAGATTCGCGCGATGACGCTCAAGGAGGGGAAAAGTCCGAGAGGGCCCCTCAGTTATTCCAAGGGTAACGGGCTGCGGATCGTTGCTACCGGACATAGTTGGATGAGACCCGGCTTTGGCACGCTCCCGAAAATCGCCGAGGCTGCCGGGCTCCAGCAGCAATTGCGAGTCAACTCGAGGGGAGGTGAATCGGGAGCAGCTCGTATGATGTGGGAATTCGAAAACGGTATTCTTTCATCGAACGAGGCGAATCCCGTCTGCATGGCCGCCATCACCACCGGCAAGTGGGACGTCATGATGTGGGGCAGTTACCGCAACGACCGGCCCGAGTATTACTTCGGGTGGATCGACTTCTGCTTGAAGTTCAACCCGAAGATGGAGTTTTACGTCTTCAACGGTTGGCCGCAGTGGGCGGACGGATTTGGCGAGGGTGACAGGGAGCCGCGAATCGAAAATTATCGAGACCGGGCCATCGCAACAGACAAATCGGTCACGAAGCAAATTGCCGGTATCGATAAGCGATTCCCCAACAAGGTCCATGTTCTGCCGACCAACGAGGCGATGCTGGCGGCACTGGAACTTTATTTTCAAGGAAAGCTGCCAGGGGTGAAGGGGCTCAATCGCAAGGTCGACGGTAAGAGCCCGTCCATCTGGAGCGATGGCGGTCACCTCGGCGAAGGGATGGCCTGGCTCGAGGGTTATGTGTTCTATGCAACGCTCTACAGGAAGTCCCCTGAGCTGATCAAGGGTAAGCCCAGGCAAAGTGTCGTTCATGAAGAGCTGGACTCAATCTTCCGAAAGATCGCCTGGCAGGCGGTCATCAACAATCCGCTTTCCGATGTGACGGACAAGAATGGGAACGGGATCGGGGACCAGATCGAGTAGGTCCTGTCGAGGGGCGGTTTTGCTGCCCCCGTTGCCGAGTGGCTACAATCGAGGCACGAGGATTCTCTTAACTTACTGCTGAAGGTGATTGAGTGAATAACACGCCCAACCGGGTGACGACCGAAGAGCAGTTGCGGTCGTTCTATGGCGATCCTTCATCACTGTCACAGCAGAAGTTCATGGACACGCTGGATGAACATTGCCAAAGGATAGTGGGTCTTTCACCGTTCGTCTGTATCGCCACGATTTCCGAGGACGGTTCGCTGGACATATCGCCGCGAGGTGACCCCCCCGGTTCCATCCAGGTGCTTGATCCGTCCCTTCTACTTATTCCCGATCGCCGCGGCAACAACCGGCTCGACACACTGTCCAACCTGACGGCTAACCCGGAGATTGCCTTGTTCTTCGTTGTTCCCGGCATTCTGGAATCGCTGCGTGTCAGAGGTCGGGCTCAGATCATCCACGACGACCCGCGACTGGAGCGGTGTGCCATCAACGGCACCGTTCCGCCGACCGGTGTTCTGGTCACAATTCACAAGGCGTGCCTGCAATGCGGCAAGGCACTCAAACGCTCGGCCCTCTGGGAAGACAACTACCGAGTAGACCGTAGCGATCTGCCGTCTTTCGGCACGATGCTTGCCGACCAGACCGACACAGGGAAGACGGCCGAGGAGTTAGACTGTTCGATCAACGAAGCCTACAACAAACGGTTGTATTAACACCGAACGAACGATGCACCAGAGAGACCGGCGGGCAGCTGACCCGACTCATCCATTCACCGGTTATTCCGCTCCCGCTTACCAGGCAACTCAATCCGGTAAAGGTGTTTCTCACCACGCAGAAAAATCGCCTTCTTCGCGATGGCATACGACGCCATCGTCCGTTCTCCAATCGGGTTTTCCGCCAGCAACTTGAAATCATGTCCTGCGGCGAGGACCACGCCATTGCCTTCCTCGCTCTGCGCATAGATTCTGCCGTCGGCGTACACGGGCGAGGCGGAATGATTGCCACCGATCCGTTTCTGCCAGTGCACGTGCCCGGTCTTCGCGTCCAGGCAACTGGCCAGGCCGTTGT
>JAPYUD010000575.1:0-2441 GCA_029936215.1 Pirellulaceae bacterium
GTGGATATTACAGCTCCTCTGTCGGCCCACTGGAATTCCCTTGGCCTGGCTCTCCAGGAGCGGACTGCCGGAAGTTAATCCTTCCCACTCTCTGCGGTAAAACAGGCAGGAGTACGCTTCCCTGTCAGTCGGTACTGTGCCGGTTTGATAGGGCAACTTATAATCAACCGGACAGGTTCAAACCCATTCTGGAAAGACCATGGCAAGCCTCCGAATCGGTGCCGTTTCTTATCTCAATACCAAGCCGCTGGTGTTTGGGCTTGAGCAATTGCTGCCCACCGCCGAGCTGGTATTTGACCTGCCAAGTCGCCTGGCCGACGACCTGGCAGCAGGTCAACTCGATATTGCCCTGATCCCGACCGTGGAGTACTTCCAGGATCCCTCCTACCGCGTGGTTTCCGATGCCTGCATTGCCTGTCGGGGTCCGGTATTGAGTGTCTCGCTGCTCAGTCGTTGCCCGATCGAGGAGATTCGCACGCTGGCACTGGACGAGGGATCGCGGACCAGCGTTGCCCTGGTACAGATCCTGCTCAGGGAAAAACATGGATTGACCCCTTCGCTTCATCCGCTGCCGATCGGTAAAGAGGCGGAGGAGGCACGTACCGACGCGGTGCTGGTGATCGGTGACCGTGCAATCCATTCCGGGACGGATGGATTCGTGGAAGCCTGGGACCTGGGAGACGAGTGGTGCCGCTGGAGTGGCCTGCCTTTCGTCTTTGCCATGTGGACCGCTCGTGGAGGCCTGGACCTGGACCTGGGGCCAGTCGAGGAGGCGCTGCAGGCAGCCCGGGATGCCGGGGTTGCCAACTTGGAAGCCATTTCCCGGCAACAAGCAGGAACGCTGGGGCTTAACCAGCAGCAGTGTCTCGAGTATCTTCGCGACAATCTCCATTTCTCACTGGGAGAAAAGGAACGCGAGGGGCTGGAGCGGTTTCGCCAGTATGCCGGAAGTGGGATACTGGGCCTGGAGGCCGCCGAGTAAAGTTAACGGTCTGCTCGCGCGGAGAATCCAAATCAAGAAGAATGGTCCCGGTCCGATGAGAATACTGGAAAAGGCAATCGACGGTGAGCGTCTGACGCCCGGGGAGGGACTGGAGCTGCTCGAGCACCATGACTTGACGGCGCTTGGGCGGGCAGCAGATGCTGTCACCCGGCGACTGCACCCGGAGTCCTACCGGACCTACAATATCGACCGGAATATCAACTACACCAACATCTGCACTGCCGTCTGTGACTTCTGTGCTTTCTACCGGCCCCCGGGGCATGACGAGGGTTACCTGGTTCCCCGCGAGGAACTGCTTGAGAAGATCAGCGAGACGGTGGCCCTTGGTGGAGACCAGATCCTGATGCAGGGAGGTTTGCACCCGGAACTGAAGATCGAATGGTACGAGGAGCTGCTCCGGGACATCAAGCAGCACTTCCCCCAGCTCAACATCCATGGTTTCAGTCCTCCGGAATTGCACCATTTCACCAAGGTCAGCAATATTTCCATCCATGAGGTTCTCAGTCGGCTCCAGCAGGCGGGCCTGGGAAGCCTTCCCGGCGGGGGTGCCGAGATCCTGGTGGACCGGGTCCGCAGCGAGATGACACGTGGCAAGGTGATGACCGAGGACTGGCTTGGCGTGATGCGCAGCTGGCACGAGTTGGGGGGGAAAAGCTCGGCCACCATGATGTACGGGCATATTGAAACGCTGGAGGAGCGGATCGAACACCTCGAGCGGATTCGACAACTTCAGGATGAAACAGGTGGTTTCACCGCTTTCATCTGCTGGTCCTTCCAGCCGGAACATACCGAGATGTCAGGCATCGCCCCGGCCGGTTCCTATGATTACCTGAGGACCCAGGCCGTGGCCCGGCTCTACCTGGACAACGTCCCAAGTATCCAGTCCAGCTGGGTGACCCAGGGATTGAAGATTGGCCAGCTGGCGATGCTCTACGGGGCTAATGACATGGGCAGCCTGATGATCGAGGAAAACGTGGTTGCCGAGGCGGGCACGGTTCACTTCCTCACGCTGGACCAGATACGTGATGCCATCAGTGAGCTTGGATTTGAGCCCCGCCAGCGAAACGTTTTTTACGAGTTGATGGAGCTGGATCATCAGCAGCGGGCAGTGGAAGCAAATCGAGAGTGGGTCAGGCAGCGCGAGCAGGCCAGTAGCCTGGTCTCCCTGGCCTGAATGGAAGCGGCGAGAAAGCTGAAAACTGCCGATGATCGAAGTCAATCAGCTGAGTAAATCCTATCCCGATCTGCGTGTCGGAGAGATCCTGGCCGTGGATCAACTCAGTTTCCGCGCCCAGCCTGGCCAGATCTTCGGCCTGCTTGGTCCCAACGGGGCGGGGAAGACAACCGTGCTGCGGATTCTCAGCACGATGCTCAAGCCCTCATCCGGCACGGCGGTGGTCAACGGGTTCGACGTGGTGGAGCACCCCGAGCAGGTGCG
>JAPYUD010000576.1:0-2440 GCA_029936215.1 Pirellulaceae bacterium
TCCGAGAGAATCACGATTTTCTTGGCTGCATGGTCACCGCGGGAGAGCGAATTCACGGCGGCCACGGTGGCATCCACGACCTGCATAACACCTCCCACCGGTTCCAGCTCGTCCAGCTTCTCGATAATGTCGCTGCGGGCACTTACCGGCTGGAGCGTCACCACGTGGGGAGTACTTCCTGCCACGACAATCGTCACATGGTCTTCTTCCCCGAGGTTATCGATCAGCAGCTGGGCCTGGGCAATCGCCCGCTTGAAATTTGAGAGGCCACCGATTTCAAGTCTCATGGAATCAGAGCCATCGATGATGATGGCGACATCCTGCTCGGCACCTCCTTTCCATTTTTCCAGCTGGAGCATGTGTTCCGCCTGAGTGGCCAGCAGCACGGCGACGACCACCAGTCCGCCAGCGGCATAGAGGAACCATCGCCAGCGACGGCTGCGCGCCAGGATCGTGGAAACTGCCAGCAGGACCGCTGAAAGCAGGACGAGTGGAAGCATCAGCAACCAGGAGATCCCTGGCTGGACCGGGGAAAAAGGACGGGCGATAGCAAGCACAAGGGCGGCCAGCAAAAGGCAGCGAAGCGCCATCAGGATCGCTTCCTCGATTAGCACTCGCCGCTTGCGGTGAATCAGCGAGTCGAGCAGGAACTGCATGGCACCCCACTCGATCACCTTGGCCTTGCGCCGGTTAAAGAGATGGATGATGACCGGGATACTGACGGCAACCAGCCCTGCCAGGATGAAGCTATTGAGAAATGTCATGGCATCACTCCGGGGAGCAAACCGAGAGAGAGATCCCTCTGGCTGCGGGTCCCGTCATTGGCCATGAATCGACTTGTCATTTCTGCTGCCCCCTGCGAGCTGCCAGGAAACCGGAGATCGCGATCTCGAACGGGATCTTGGTATTCATCGGGACGTAATCAATCTCCAGCTCGCCGCAACCCATCTCGACCCGGTTCACGAATGCACTGACCCGGCTGAGATACTCCGCCCGGATGGTGAGTGGATCGAGTTCTTCCTGGATACCCGACGCTTCCAGGTCCCGGAAATCACTCCAGCTGTCAAATGGAAAGGTCAGCTCCTCGTCCGCCATCACGTGCAGGACAACGACCTCGTGCTTGCGATACCGGAAATGGTGGAGCGCCTCCATCAGCGGATCGACGTCGTCAAACAGGTCACTGATGATGATCACCATTCCACGCCGCGGGACACGTTCTGCGATATCGTGGTAAACCGCTGCCAGCGAGGTATCCCCTTTCGACTCCAGGGCCTCGATATGCTGCAGCAGAACTCGCATGTGCCTGGCGTTGGAACGGGCAGGAATGAAGTCACGAATCTCGGTATCGTGCGTCACCAGGCCGACGGCATCCTGCTGGTTGACCAGCAAGTAGGTGAGTGTCGCCGCCAGGTAGCGTGCATATTCCAGCTTGGAAGGAATCTCACCGTTGACCAGGGAGGCACGCTCCCCGCTGTAATTCATCGAGCCGGATCCATCAAGCAGGATCGTTGCCCGCAGGTTCGTCTCCTCCTTGTACTGCTTGACGTAGTAGCGGTCGGTCTTGCCATAGACCCGCCAGTCCAGGTCGCGGATATCATCCCCCGGCACGTACTGCCTGTGCTCGGCGAACTCCACGCTGGCCCCCTTGTAGGGACTCTCGTGACGCCCAGAAACAAACCCTTCCACGACACCGCGGGCCAGCAATTCCAGGCGGCTGATCCGGTTAAGAGCATCCTGGTTCAGGAGCCGCAAGTAAGCGAGCTTCCCCTTCCCACTACCGTTTCCATTGCCTTGAGCCATGGTAGAGCTTGATGGGATTAGCCTGGCAGGGTCTGCCATCCATCCCAAGCGGTTCCTTCCTAGACCGATACCGATTCCTGGGGCTGAACCTGCTCGATCAGCATCCGTACCACGTCATCCGACGTGACACCCGCCGCCTCGGCATTAAACGTCGTAAAGACGCGATGTCGCATCACCGGCAGTGCCACTGCAGTCACATCCTCGGTGGTGGCATGGTAGCGGCCATGCAGGATGGCCCGTGCCTTGGCCGCCAGGATCAAGTAGATACCTGCCCGTGGCCCCGCACCCCAGGCAACCATTTCGCGGACGAAATCCGGAGCGTCCTCTGCCACCGGGCGTGAAATACGAGCCAGGTCCCTGGCATAATCAATCACGTGGTCGGCGGCTGGTACCCGGTGCACGATTCCCTGCAGACGAACAACATCCTCGCCGCTGAGCACCGTCTCAACTTCTCCCTTGTATGTCCCGGTCACCTGCTTGATGATCAACGACTCCTCGTCTGCACTGGGGTAATCAACGGTGACGTTGAACATGAAGCGATCCAACTGGGCCTCGGGAAGAGGGTAGGTTCCTTCCTGCTCGATCGGGTTCTGTGTCGCCATCACGAAAAACGGCTCCGGAAGAATGTATGTCTCATCCC
>JAPYUD010000577.1:0-2436 GCA_029936215.1 Pirellulaceae bacterium
TCCTTCGTCAGCGCACCTGCCTTCACCAGGTTGCTGATGCGGCGGAGTTCCCGGCTGCGTAATTCCAGCAGCGCCTCCTGTTCGGCAATCTCCGCAACCGCCTGCTGCTGCTCGGCGTGGCGGCTCTCGATCGCCCGCTCCGCCTCCTCAATGACCAGCTCCTGCCGTTCGATCTCCACGGCCAGTTCCGGGACATGCAGCTCCGCCAGCAGGTCCCCTGCCACCACCGGGTCGCCGATATCAAAGTGGACGGTGCGGAGGTGGCCATCGATACGGGAGGTGACGTCGATCTGCTGGAATCCCTCCAGCGTGAAGGGAATCCGAACGTGCCGCTCCACCAGCTTCTGTTCTGCCGTGGCCAGCTGCACGGGGGCCTGGGCCGGTTTGGCAACCGGGGTTCCGCTGCCTGGCACCGCCGGTGTCGACTTCTGGCAGCCCGGCAGCACGACGAGTGCGGTGACCAGCAGGAGTATGAAATTCAGCCGTGGGGTATTCATGGTTCTCTCTCTTCTGTGGGTTCGTGGTCCGGGGGCGAAGGAGATTCTCCGGCAGGATTTACTGTCTCCAGTGCCGGCCGCTTTGGGTCACGCTTGAGTATCAGGTAAAGGGAGGGGACGATGATGAGCGACAGCAGCGTCGCTCCCAGGACCCCGCCGATGATTGCCCGTGCCAGCGGCGCGTTGGCTTCTCCCCCACCAAATCCGATTGCCATCGGCAGCAGCGCCAGCCAGGTGGTCATCGAGGTCATCAGGATCGGCCGCATCCGCACTCGCGTGGCATCGATAATCGCCTCGCGGACCGGGAGCCCTTCCTCCATCCGGCGGTTGGCAAAATCGACCAGCACGATCGAGTACTCGACCACGATCCCGACCGTCATGATGATTCCCATGAAGGCCATGATCGAGAGGTTGGTGCCGGTGGCGGTGAGCATCACCACGACCCCGATAAAGCCCAGTGGCACGGTCAGCACAATGATCAGCGGGTCAATAAAACTGTTGAACTGGGCCACCATTACCAGGTAGACGAGGATCGCGGCAATCAACAGCCCACCGGCAAACTGGCGGAAGGAATCCCGCATCGTGCGAACTTCCCCCATCATGCGGAAACTCATTCCCTTCCAGTCAGGATGCCCCAGCTCGTAGTAACTGCCACGGCCGTCCACGGCTGCCGCTGCCTGCAGGCGGGTATCCTGCTCGAGCAGCGATTCAATGGATGCCACCACGGAACCGACATCATGGCCTGGCAGGACGTTGGCGTAGACATCGGTCACCCGGGTGATATTACGGTGGTTGATGACGGCTGGACCGGTGGTCCTGGTGATCTTTGCCACGTTGCCAAGACGCCTGGGATTATTCCAGTCGCCGCCAACGGGGATGTTCAGCAGTGTCTCTTCGCTTGTCTGCTCGCTGCTGAGGTCCTTTTCCCGGTACTGCACGCCGAAGAAATAATGGTTCCCCTTGTTCTTGTCGATCCAGAAGGTTGGCTCGAAGTTGATCGAGCTGTTGGTGGCGGCCACCAGGTTCTTCATCACGTCGTCCGGCGTGATCCCCTGGCGGGCGGCAAGCTCACGGTCCATCTTGACATTGAGCACCGGGTAGTCGATCCGCTGGGCGATGCGGACATCGACCGTGCCGGGAACCTGCTGGGTGAGATCCTGGATGATTCCTGCCACTTTCTGGGCATTCTCGAGCTGCGATCCCTGGATCTGGAAGTGGATCGGCGAGGGTTCTCCCATGTTCAGGGCGGCAGTCAGCATGCCACCGGTGTCAAAGGCGAACTCGACGTCGGGAAAACGGTCATTGAGGATCGTGCGAAGCTGCTGGACATGGTCAAAGACCGGCTTCCGGCCCTTGAGCTGAACCAGCAGGAAGGAGTCCATGGGGCCGGAGTTGGGAGTGTAGGCGGCGGGCCAGTCCATCAGCACGCCGATATTGGAGATCAACAGGCGGAGGTCCGAGTCGGCGTGCTTTTCCTGGCTGGGATCCGGGTCGGGCTCCCCGATCAACTCGATAATGGTCGCTTCCACCTGGCTGATCCGCTGCTCGGTGACCTCGATCCGGGTTCCGGAAGGGAGCCGGGCATAGATCGTGATCTGGCCAGCATCGACCGAGGGAAAGAGCTCCTGGCCCATGCGGTTCTGCATCCACCAGACCGAGATGGCGAAGGCGACTGCCACGGCCAGCAGGGTCAGGTAACGCAGCTTGAGGATTGCCCCCAGCAGGCTGGTGAGCAGGCGGCTCGACCGGCCTTCCCTGTCGGCCGCTGCAGGCTGGTGTTTAAGCATCCGTGAGCAGTAAGCGGGCACCAGCGTGATCGAGATGATGTAGGAGGCAATGATGGCGATGCTGGCGGAGATGGCCAGCGGCGTGAACAGGAAACGGGCCAGGCCCGAGAGGAAGACGACCGGGAAAAAGACCACCGCGAAGGTGATCGTGG
>JAPYUD010000578.1:0-2433 GCA_029936215.1 Pirellulaceae bacterium
GATTGACGGGGAATCGATCGATAAACGGCTGGAGATCCTCAAGCGACGAGAGTACCGCTACCGCTACTGGGCCAAACGGGAATTGCGAGACAAGGATCCGGCAGCCGTTCTCCAGGCACTCGATCGCTGGGTCGCTGCCCTGGAGAAGGACGATCCCCGTTTCCGCCATCACCAGGTCGAGGCGATCTGGATGTATCGCAATATCGATGCGGTCAACACGGAATTGCTTCTGGAGGTCCTTGCCTGTGAGGAACACCATGCCCGGGCGGCGGCGACTCGCCAGTTGCGGTACTGGCACCCGCATCTTCCTGACGCCATCGAGGTGCTGCGGCGGTCCGCCAATGATGAAAATGGCCTGGTCCGGCTGGAGGCGGTGATCGCCACATCCTATATCGGCACCCGTGCGTCGCTCGATGTGCTGCTGGAGGCAGCGGCTCTGCCGCGGGACGAACACATGAACTACGCACTCAGCTGTGCTCTCGGTTCGCGGGACCTGCGACCGTTGTGGAGCGGGAACCCGGATTACGCCAGGGTGCCACGGCTGCTTGTACAGATGAAATCGAAGAGTGAATTCGTGGAAAGGAAACGGAATGCCAACCAGGCGGCGTTCGACAAGCAGGCCGGGCTCAAGCAGATTGCCATCTCCTGTGTGCCGGAGAGAATGCGGTACACGCTTACCGAGTTTGTCGTGACACCTGAACAGCCGATCAAGCTTGTCTTTACCAACCCGGATGCCACGGATCACAACCTGGTCTTTGTCACCCCGGGATCCCTTGAGGCGGTTGGCATGGCTGCCAATAACATGGCTCGGGATCCCCAGTTCGCCAATTCCGATTTCATTCCTGCTGAGCAGGAACAGAAAATCATGCGGCACACACCGATGATCGGTCCCACGCGGAAGTCAAAGATCCATGTCTTGCGGTTCAAGGCGCCTCGCAGGCCAGGTGTCTATCCTTACGTCTGTACCTTTCCGGGGCACTGGATCGTGATGAAAGGCCACATGGTGGTGGCAGAAAATGCCGCGGAGGCCAAGCTGCTGCTGGAAGAAGCTCGCAAGCAGGATCGCTTTGTGCGGGACTGGAAAGTGGAGGACCTGGCCAAGGACGTGGAGAACCTGTCCGGACGGTCCTATGAAATGGGGAAGCATATTTTTGCCGTGGGGCGCTGTAACCTCTGTCACTCGGTCGACGGGAATGGCGTCAAGCTGGCCCCGGACCTGACCGAGGTCGCCAAAAAGTACAAGGGTCTCAAGTTGCTCCAGCAGATCATCACTCCCTCGACCGAACTGAATGAAAAATTTCGCACCTACCAGTTTCTGATGTCCGACGGGCGGGTGGTTGCCGGCACGATTTTCAAGGATGAACCAGATGCCTACCAGGTGATCCCCAACCTGCTTAACCCTCGCCGTGTGCTGGTGCTTCCCAAGAACCAGGTAGACGAGAAACTCCCTTCCAGGATCTCCTCCATGCCCGATTCCCTTCTCAATGGGCTGACCCGGGAACAGATTCTTGACCTGGTGGCCTACCTGCAGGCCGGGGGCAAGGCGGATAATCCAGTTTTCAAGTAGAGAGTCCCTGTCCAGGAGCATGACGATGGTGGTAAAGACCTTTCGTGGACCAGTACTTGTTATTGTCCTGTTGCTGGCGGCTCTGGCGCACGAACAACTGCTGGCCCAGGCTCCCACCACGCTCAAAGGCAACCCTCTCGTCGGCGTGATTGATTTCCATGTGCATTCCGGTCCGGATAGTTTTACCCGTTCTATCTCGGATGTGGAGATTGCCCGTATCGCCCGTGCGAACAAAATGGGGGCGCTGGTGCTGAAGAACCACTTCACGATGACCGCCGACCGTGCCTGGCTGGCTGAACGATTGACCGGGCAACGATGCTACGGAGGAATCGTACTCAATCGAGCCGTGGGCGGACTCAATGTGGCTGCCATTGAACGGATGCTGACCTTTACCGGGGACCGGGGCAGGGTGGTCTGGCTACCGACTTTCGACGCGGAAAACCATGTCCGCTTCTTCAAAGAAGATCGCCCCACAGTGGTGGTAACAAAAAATGGCGAGCTGGTGCCAGAGCTCCAGCCCATCTTCAGGGTAATTGCCCAGAACGACCTGGTGCTGGAGACCGGACATTCCTCGGCTGAAGAATGCCTGCTGTTGATCAAGGGAGCGAAGGCGGCGGGGGTAAAGAAAATCGTCGTCACCCACGCCATGGCGGATCCGATCGGGATGAACCTGGGGCAACTCAAGGAAGCTGCTTCGCTGGGTGCGAAAATGGAATGTGTCTGGATGACCAACCTGACCGGCAAGAACTCTCACCTGGCGAGTATGCGGCACTGGAAGAAGATCACATCAGAGGATTATGCCCGTACGATCCGGGCTGTGGGAGCGGAGCATTTCATCCTCTCTTCGGACCTGGGGCAGTACCTGA
>JAPYUD010000053.1:0-12902 GCA_029936215.1 Pirellulaceae bacterium
AACGAATCGCCCTGGCACGGGCAATTCTCCGGGACCCACAGATCCTGCTGCTCGATGAAGCAACCAGCCAGGTGGACGTGGAAAGTGAAAAACTGATCCACCATGTGCTGGAAGGTTTCCTGCAACAAAGGACAACACTGATGATCACCCACCGGTCCTCTACCCTGGCACTGGCTGACCGTATCATCGTTCTTGACCAGGGGAGAATTAGTGATGTGGGCACGCAGGAGGAACTTGCCAGGCGATGCGAGATTTTTCGACGCATGTGCCAGCTGCCGATGCGTGAATCGGCTTGATAGACAGGCCCTTCTTCGAGCCTGTATCCTTCCCCTGCATCTTTTGCCGCTAGTTCGTCTTTTGGCATACCGTTTGCATATTGTCTCTTTGTCAGAAGTTGACGATTTCCACAACGGGGCCGGAACAGAGAAGAGGCAAGAGGCCGGGGCCGGATGTGGAAGAGACAAGCGAGTATTTTTGGGTTTGCTGCGGCGCACCGTATTAAGGACCGTAAGTTCTTATTGAACAACAACTAACGCCGGTAGGAACAGACCGGTGTTACCTTGTCGCTCCTGTACGGTGCGTGGTGGCTGCCCGACTCTCGCCGTCGGCAGTGGTGCAACAAGTCCGTGAAATCGTTTTCATGCTGCTTGGTGTGTTGCAATCTGCATGTATTATATCGCTACACATGTTGCGTTAAGATACACTTCTTCAGTTCCTGGTTTTCTTTCAGGAACCTCAAATTCGGGACAATCACTTTAATTCTTCCTGTTTTCTTGGCTCGATATTGAACAGGATGTGGACTGTTTCTATGGCCTCGAGGGTGGGGTATACTTTGCTGAAAGAACTCAGTGTTTTTCGGGTTTTTTGAGTACTTTGGTGATTCGGTATCGCTCTGGTACTAGTCGGCGGAAAAAGGTTGACCTGCGGCGTTCAGGAGAGGAATGAGATGAGTATGACACAGCAAGAGGTTTTCCGTATCCATTGGTTTGCTCGTGTACTGGCCATCATGGCGATGATCAGTTGCTTGTCCATTCCTGCAGGTGTATGGAGCCAGGAGACATCCCCCGACGTGGATACTGGTGTGGGGATCCCAGAGGTTCTGCGAATCAACGAGGAAATCCGCAAGGTGTGGGTGGATTATGAACTGTCACCCTCGGCCAGGGCGACGGATGGCGAGTGGTGTCGTCGGGTTTACCTGGACTTGATTGGGCGTGTTCCCTCGGTCCAGGAATTGAACGAGTTTCTCACCAGCAGCGACGAGGGCAAACGCAAGAAGCTGGTCAACACCTTGCTCTACGACGAGGAATTCACTGAGCTCTATGCCAATAACTGGACGACCCTGTGGACCAATGTTCTGATTGGTCGCTCGGGTGGTAGTGAGCAAAACAGCCTGACCAATCGTGCTGGGTTGCAGAAGTACCTCCGAGATTCTCTGGCGCGGAACAAGCCTTATGACAAGATGGCTTACGAGCTGGTCACTGCTACCGGTTCCAACACCCCAGGCATGGAGGATTTCAACGGGGCAGTTAATTTCCTCAGCATGAAGGTAAATGCAGAGAACGCCACACAGGCCACGGCTGAGACATCGAAGGTTTTCCTTGGTCTCCAGGTCCAGTGTACTCAATGCCATAACCACCCGTTTAACGAATGGAAGCAGCAGAAGTTCTGGGAGATGAATGCTTTCTTCCGGCAGACCCGTTCGCTGCGACGCTTCACACCTGGCACCCGGGACGTGAGTGGTGCGGAGTTGGTGAATGAAAATTTTGCTGGCGAGGGGCTTAGCCCGGATCCGGAAGAGGCAGACATTTACTACGAATTACGTAACGGCTTGACCAGGGTAGCTTACCCTGTCTTTGTGGATGGCACGGAGATTCCCAAGAGCGGCTACTTGCAGGATGTAGTACGGAGAACGGAGCTGGGTGACTTGATTCGGGAGTCCGAGTACTTGCCCAAGATGGCCGTGAATCGACTCTGGGCACATTTCCTTGGTTACGGTTTTACTAAGCCGATTGATGACATGGGGCCCCACAATCCTCCAACCCATCCCGAGTTACTTGAATACATGGCGAAACAGCTGGAGGCAAAGAGTTTTAATCTCAAGGACGTGATCACCTGGATTGTCTTGAGTGAACCGTATGCACTCTCGAGCCGGACGAATTCGACAAACGTGACAGTGGACGATCCACTCCTTGGCGAAACGCCCAAGTTCAGCCGTTTTTACCTCAGGCAAATGCGTGCGGAGGAACTGTACGAGTCCCTGCTGGTAGCGACTCAGGCTCACAAGACACGGGGGAGTTACGAGGAGCAGGAAAAGACAAAAGCACAGTGGCTTGATCAATTCGTTACGGCCTTTGGCAATGACGACGGTGGTGAGGCCACGACATTCAACGGCACCATTCCACAGGCCCTGATGATGTTCAACGGTGACCTGGTCAAGAAAGCGACCAGTACCGCGGAGGGGAGCTTCCTTTATACGATTGCTCACAGTAAGTTGAAGAATCCGCAGAAGATCAACTACCTGTTCCGGGCGGCTCTCTCCCGGAACCCGACCAAGGCGGAAGTAACCGTAGCAAACAAGCTACTTTTGGTCCGCAAGGGTGACACGGCAGCTGCACTCCAGGATATCTGGTGGGCGGTATTGAACAGTAATGAATTTATTATTAACCACTAGGAAAACTAACAAACGGGGCTTTTACATCGCGTGGAAGACACCCATTCGTTTTTCATCGAGAGGAGAATGAGGACTATGAAATTACAGGTACCCCAGGGAATGACACGTCGACATTTCATGTCGCACATGGCAGGTGCATCGGCATTGACGCTACCGGCGTTGTCGATGGGCCATACCCTTCAAACACATGCCCAGGACCTGAAGAAGCGTCGCAAGAGTGCGATCCTGCTCTGGATGAGTGGTGGTCCTTCGACGATGGATATCTGGGATCTGAAACCAGGTGCCCCGACCGGTGGTCCGTTCAAGCCGATTTCCACCAGTGGGGATGCCCAGATTAGTGAGCATATGCCACTGATGGCCAAGCAGATGCATAACATGGCCATCATCCGGTCGATGAGCACTCGAGAGGCGGATCATGGCCGTGGTCGGTATTACATGCATACCGGTTATGTACCAAATCCGAACATCGAGCATCCCAGTTATGGTGCTGTACTTTCTCACGAGTTGATTGACCAGCGAGCGGAGCTGGAGATTCCGCCGTTCGTCACTGTCGGTGGAGGGAGTATCGGGCCAGGATTCCTGGGCATGGCATGGGCACCATTCACGGTGAACAGCAATGGCCAGGTACGTAACCTGGAAATGGGACTCGACGACGATCGCCTTTACCAGCGGATGGCTGCACTGGACCTGATCGAAAAAGGGTTCATTAGCCAGAAGCGGGGCCTGGCGGCTGAGAATCATCAGAAGATTCTCAAGAAGACGCTGAACCTGATGACCAGTGAACAGATGGAAGCGTTCAAGGTCAACAAGGAACCGCCGGAAGCCCTGGAACGATACGGAAACAACAACTTTGGCAAGGGTTGCCTGATGGCTCGCCGTCTGGTTGAGCAGGGTGTTCCTTTCATCGAGGTTGATAATGGTGGCTGGGACAACCATGGGAACATTCACGCCACCCTGGCGGACACGAAGTTGCCACAGATTGACCAGGCGATGAGTGCTCTGGTTGGGGACCTGGAAGAACGTGGCCTGCTGGAGGATACCGCTATCATCTGGATGGGTGAATTCAGCCGTACGCCACGGATCAATGGAAACGCGGGTCGTGACCACTGGGCACGTTCCTGGAGCGTGGTTGTTGGTGGTGGTGGCATGAATGGCGGGATCGCCGTGGGTGCGACCAATGACGATGGAACGCGGGTGGATACGGAGCCTTACACATCACAGGATGTGATGGCATCGATCTGCAAGGCCCTGGGCATCTCGCTGCAGACGACCTTTACCAGCAATAGTGGACGTCCGATGAAGATTGCTAACAGTGGCAAGGTCATCAAGGAGCTGTTCAGCTAGGCGGCTGGTGAGAATACGAATAAGCGGGCCGGGCAAGTCCCGGCCCGTTTCTTGCGCTGATTGTTGGTTTTGGTCGGTTCAGGCAGTGCTTTTTTGAGGAAAACAGGGATAAAATAGGAATTCCCGGGAGTACTTTTCGCCAACCGGGACGCTTCAATTAATGGGTACGGCTTGTTGCCGGAAGAGCATATGTCAACTGCGAGTCCCCACGATGCGGCCGATTTCGACCCACGGGTGTTGATCGAGCAGCACCAGGTGGGAATCTGGCGTTACCTGCGTGTGCTCGGTTGTGATGCCGTCCTGGCGGAGGATCTGACACAGGAAACGTTCCTGACGGTGCTTCGCAAGCCTTTCGAGGTGTACAGTGAGGCGGCGACGGCTGCTTACCTGCGGCGGGTTGCCTACAACCTGTTCATCTCGCATCGGCGTCGGTCACGCAAGGAGACACTGGTAGAGGACATTGATGAATTGAATATCACCTGGGATCGCTGGGCAGGCCAGGACAACGGTGACCAGCTCGTGGAAAACCTGAGAGAGTGCCTTGAGCTCCTTTCGGAAAGGGCGCGGGGAGCCCTGGAAATGAGATTTCAACAACGTTTACGAAGGCTGGAGATCGCACGCTCGCTGGAGATTACCGAGCATGGTGCGAAGAACCTCATGCAACGGGCCAAAAAACAGCTGAGGCAGTGTGTTGAAGGCAAAATGCAATGACCACCGATCCACACAACTCGATTGTTGACTCGCTGCTTGACGAGCTTCTCGGCCAGCAGCAGCCACCGGACCTGACAAGCCAGATCCTTGACCGGTATCATGACCAGGAACCGGTCCTCCCTGCGTCCAGTACTTCTTCTCCACCAAGGCGACGCGCCCAGAGACCTCGTCAGCGATCACTACGAAACATCGTGGCCATTGCTGCTAGCCTGCTTATCGTGGCAATGCTGCTTGGTGTGCTGGCAAAACGCATCAACCGACCCCTGCCAGGTGGTAATGGTGAGATCGCCGGACAAGGAGAGGAACAACCCTCCCGGTTGCCCGATGAAAAGAGAGGGTCTTCCAGGCCATCCGAGCTCGTTGAGAGGGTGCCTGCGGATGATGGAGTTTTTCCCGGTACGGTGGCAGGCGCCGATTTTCCAGGTGAGGACCTTCCGCTGCCAGGCCCTGTTGCATTGACCATGAAAATTGGCCCGCGTGATACCGTGCCAGCGATCGCTCACCAACAGGTGATCTCGACCGTTAACCAGCGACTAACGGATACCTGGCAAGAGAAAGAGCTGGTCCCCTCGGAACAGGCCACCGATGCTGAGTGGTGTCGTCGAGTCTTCCTGCGGCTGATCGGCCGCATTCCCACGGCGGACGAACTGCAGGAGTTTGTTAGCCAGCCAGCCGAGGGAAATCGGCAGCAACTGGTGGAGATGTTACTGGAAGGGGAGAACTACATTGAGGAATATGCACAGCACTGGACAAATATCTGGACCAATATGCTGATCGGCCGGCGGGGGGGAATGGCGGACAACGACATGGCCAACCGCGAAGGACTCCAGCAGTTTTTGCGGCGGTCCTTGCAGGGAAACAAGCCATATGACCAGATGGTTTACGAGCTCCTTTCGGCAACCGGCAGTAATACTCCCGGCAGTGAGCAATACAATGGAGCGGTGAATTTCCTACTTGCATGCATGGGCAAGGATACTTCGCTGGCCACGGCAAAGACAAGCAGCATCTTCCTGGGCCAGAAACTGCAATGTGTGCAGTGTCATAATCATCCTTTCAGTGAGGTTGCCCAGCAGCAGTTCTGGGAGATGGATGCCTTTTTCAGCCAGATGGCGGTGGTCAGGGCTCCAGATACCGACGCATGGACGCTCGTCAACCAGGACTATTCCAGCGGCCAGTCGGGGGGTGAGGTTTTCTACCAGCAGCCGGATGGACAGGTGAAGGCTGCTTTTCCGAGTTTCCTGGGCAAGGGTGCAAGTTCCCAGAGTGGCGAGGTCCAGGAGTTTGACCGCCGGGAGGAACTCGCTCAGCAGGTGCGTTATTCCGAACACCTTCCCCGGGCCCTGGTGAACCGCATATGGGGACATTTTTTTGGGCATGGATTCACTTCCTCGGTGGACGAGATGGGTGCCCACAGTCCGGTCTCCCATCCGGATCTGCTTGGTGACCTGGCGGTCCAGTTCGAGGCGCACGATTATGACATCAAGTCCCTGCTTCGCTGGGTTTCTTTGAGCGATGCATTTTCGCTTTCCAGTCGTTACTCTTCCAGCAACATGGCCGACACTCCCGAAGCAGGTGAGATTCCTTCCTTCAGCCGCTATTACACTCGCTCGATGCAACCGGAGGAGGTTTACCAGTCCTTACTGCTCGTGGCAGGGGTGCGACGTGGAGACGAGCCATTTGCTGAGCAGCAAATGGCACAACGGACCTGGCTGGGGCAGTTTACGAGGCGGATGGAAAACGATGAGGCAGAGGAGTCCAGTAGTTTTTCCGGGGACGTGCACCAGTCACTGGTGATGATGAATGGACCGTTGATGCAGCAGGCAACCAGCCCTGCCCAGGACGGGGTCCTGGCCACGGTCCTGGAGAGTGATATGCCGTTGCCGGGCAAGGTGCGGCACATGTTCATGGCGGCCATCTCGCGTCGTCCCACGGCGGAGGAACTCAAGGTGGTGAGCATGATGGTGGCATCGGCGAAGGATCCAGCTGCCCTGCTCCAGGATATCTGGTAGGCCCTGCTCAACAGCAACGAGTTTATCCTGGATCACTAGCCGAAAAGGTCTATTGCGCAGGACCGATAAACAGCTAGATCTTGATGTTTCGCCAGCCACCCTGCCAGAATCGCCCTACCACCAGCAGGCTTCGCAGCACAACATCAGCGACCATCGCATACCAGGCCCCGATCAGTCCCATTGCCTGTCCTGCAACGGTGATATTCAGAATTGGAATGGTCATCTCAGGCCAGGCCAGGTAGTAAGCCAGGGGGATACGGATTCCGACCAATCCAACGACGGTGAAGATCAGTGGTATGCGGGTGTCGCCAGCTCCGCGGAGTGCCCCGTTGAGGATGATCACCAGGGCCAGCGAGGGCATTGAGATGGCAACTAGCTGTAACAGCGGTATCGCTCCTTCCGTAGCCTGCCGGGTCTGTTCACCGGCAAAAATACTCGTCAACATCTCTGCCTCGAAGAAGAAAAGGTAACCAGCGCCGAGCATCACGCCCCCTCCCACCAGGCAAGCCAGCAGGGCACATCGGGTGGCATGATCGGGTTTGCCGGCACCCAGGAACTGGCCGGTCAGGGTGGTGGCAGCAACAGCAAAGGCAGAGCCAGGCAGGTAGGCGAGTGATTCGATGCGGACCCCGATTCCGTGGGTTGCGGCCGCCAGGGTACCAAGGCTGTTGATGACAGAAAGAAACCACAAGTGGCAAAAAACGACAAACAGTGTATCGGCGCCACCCGGGATGCCGATACGCAGGACCCGGCGAATGAGCGAAAATTTGGGCCTGAGCAACCGGCGATGGAGACTTAGCCCCGCGCGTCCCTTGAGCAGCAGCACCATGATGATCAGGCCTCCAACCAGGTAACCGCTGGCGGTGCCAATGGCCAGTCCTTCCCATCCCATTTCCGGAAAAGGACCGATGCCGATTACGAGACAGGTCCCCACGCTGATGTTCACGACATTAACGATTGCCATCGTGATGAAGCCGCTCATCATGTCCCCCGCACCGCGCAGGCAGGCAGTACCGATTACCTGAACCATGATCGCCGGGATCACAGGAATCACGTAGTCAAGATAAATCTGGGCAGGTGCAAGGGCGTCAGCTGGAAGCTGCATGAGTTCCAGTAACGCCGGGCCGAATCGCCAGATGGGACCAATTACCAGGGCGGCCAGGACGGTACCGGCCAGCAAGGACTGGTTGGTGGTATGACGGGCTTCCCCGTGTGACCCGGCTCCTGTGAAGCGGGCGACCAAGGCTGTTGCACCAATAGCAACGATGCTGAAGATGCAGGGGATCATCCAAAGCAGGTAAGCCATCAACCCGATCGCTGCCATGTGCCTGGTTTCCAGGAAACGACCAGTAAGGAACAAGTCCACCAGTCCGACAAGCATCACGAGCAGCGATTCAACCAGCACCGGGAGGGCCAGTTTTAACATGGGACGCATGGTCCCGGGGGTCGACGTCAGGTTGAATGAAGACGTCAAGCGTGGTCCTGTTTTCTGGCGCTGGCAGGGAAGAGGTTTCCGAGCTGAAGCCCTCTACCTGGGAAAGGACTCAGTATCCTGCTGGCTCGCAATACCGTCAATGGACCGTTCACAGCCTGCGGCCGCCGTGTATTGTCCTGTCACTCGGTTGATTTCATGGACATCAGTTGCAGCAGGGAGCTGCGTAGTTGCTTGATTTTCACCGGCATTTGCATCATGCCGCGATGATCCGCCAGTTTTGCCTCGCGGGCAAGATGTTGCTGGGCGTTTTCAAACAACAGGATTGCCGGAAGGTCGCTGGTCAGCGGTTCATCTGCCACGGCGTTGAATACCTGGAGCCCCGATCTTCCCAGCTCGGCTGTGCAAATGAGCAGGCAGTCGACTTCCACCTCCGGGTCTTCCAGTTGCCGGCTTGCTCGTTCCGCGTTTGCCGTTACCAGCACCCGGTATCCCTGCTTCTTGAGATTTGTTCGCATCAGGTCCTGGACATTCGTACGGGGTTCTACGATCAAGATCGTTTTCCCATCTCCTTCCAGGATTTCACCGCTTACCTTTTCCTCTTCAACGATCGCCTCGGGACGATGGATGGTACCGTCTTCCGACGTGTTTTTGATCACGGATTTCAGGTCTTCCAGGAAGTCAACGAAGCTGTTGTACCTGCGATCCGGATCAAACTCCATGGACTTGTTGATCAGTCCCACGACATTGCTTGGGAGATCGGGAACCCACGTGCGAAGTGGTTGGATATCACGAAAGCGGGCTGAGTTCAAACGCTGAATGCGGTCACGTGTTTCCAGCATCGGCGAGCGACCTGCCATCATGTGGTAGAACATGCAGCCGACAAAAAATATGTCGCTGCGGTGATCCCCGCGTGGCACCTTGGTCGCTCTCTCCAGCCCTGCATAGTCGATACTCCGAGGCTTGGATGCATCCAGCGACTCCTTGTCACTTCCAGGAGAAATCATCGTTGCCAGGCCAAAGTCCACGAGCTTGGCACGGCCAAGTGCCGTGATCAGAACGTTGGAAAGCTTGACGTCGCGATGTGAAACGTCATGGCTGTGTGCATAGGAGAGTCCGTTAAGGACATCCTTCATGATCTGCAGGGACTCTCCCAGTTTCATGAACGGTCGAAGCCTGACGAAGTCTCGCAGGTTTTGGCCTTCCACGAACTCCATCGCCATGAAATGCCGCCCCCGGCTGGAGGCAACCTCGTAGGTAGGCACGATATTCGGATGGCGCAGAGGCATGGCCAGATTGGCCTCGTGCAGGAACTGCTCGGTGGTCTTCATGTCTCCGCTGTAGCGCTGGCGAAGGACCTTGATTGCCCGTACCGCTCCGGTCTCGTTGTGGGAGGCACGGTAGACCCGGGAAAATGTACCTGCACCGACCAGGTAGAGAATCTTGTAATCCCCATAGTGGAAACCGTCTCGCTTTCCGTCAACCAGCCGCTCCAGTTGCCAGTTCGTGATCAGTTCCTTGCGCAGTAACATCGACGAAAAAACGTCGAGTTCCACGTCTTTCTTTCCCAGCGTGCTCCAGACCGCATCCATCTGCTTCGAGTCAATAATATTGTACTCAAAGCAAAGATGTGCAAGTCGTTCTGCGGTAGGTCTGACCATGGCCCGTAGATTTCCACACCAGGAGGGTGCCCCGGAAATCAGCCTTTCCAACGTTCCATTTTCTCTGCCGGGGGCAACTAAACGTCATCGTATTCCAGAACTTCAAACACCGCAACGTCGCCCTTTGTTTGGCAGAAGTGGGGATCTTCCATTGATCTGGTCGAATCCCGAAAACCGTGGTAAAAGCTTGCTTTGCGCCGACAAATCAAGCACCTGTATTTGCTACCGGATGACCCCTGTGACGCTGCGCTGTTTCTTGCCGATCTTTCTCCTGTTTGCCGTGGCCTGCTTGCCTGCAGCGGCAGATGTTGAGGACCGTTTCGACACCGTTCGGACTCGCTGGCAACTGCGGCAGCAGGATTGTCAGGCCCGGGTTGTTGTGCAGCGGGTGGATTTCAACAGGGGCCACGGGGCCCCGGGAAGTGAGCTTGTCCGTATCGTCGCGGGACGGGGGACGCAGGCGCACCTCGCCTACGCGATTGACAGGGTCCCGGTGATTGATGAACTCAATCCGACCTTGTGGATTCGGTCTGACCGTTTTGACTTGCAGTTGATGGCACGAATTGTGCTCCCCCGGGCACACGACCCACGAACGGGTGCACCGATTGAGACCCTTGTTCGAGGGGATTTCTATCGACAGGCAGGAAGCTGGCAGCAACTTCGAATCCAGCAGATGCATCGCCTGCTCAGGGCACAGGCACCCAGCTTGAGTGCGGAACATGGTATCGCGATCGACACCAGGCAGGCGTTTGTTAGTGAGCTGGTCCTTAATGTCTATGGTGGCCCCGGGACGACAACCGTCTGGATTGACGACCTGGAGATGACCACCCCACTGGTCAGGACACCGGAAAAGAACCTTGCTATCGCACGACCTTCAGGCGGAGGGGATGAAGTGAGAAGTGCATCCTGGGAACGAGGCCGAAACGCGGATATTCAATTCCAGGGTTCCGTCCTGCTTTCAGGCGGCCAGCCGCTGATGGCACGCATTATCGAATACAACGGTGAGCCGATGGCCTGGCTTCAGCAGATCGGTTTCAACACGCTGGCGATGAAGTCCTATCCACCTCTGGCAGTGCGACTGGAAGCTCGAAAGCTGGGACTCTGGTTGATCACGCCACCACCGGGAGAGAGAGAGTTGTCGAGTGATCCGGAGGTGGCCGAGCGGGTGCTTGCCTGGGACCTGGGCCAGGGCCTGGACGGTACCCATCTCCAGCAGGTGTCCCGGATTGCTCAGCGGATTCGCAGGATACCAGCGGCTGTCCGTCCCCTTGTCTGTGCCCCGACTGATTCCTTTTCTGCTTACCAGCGTCATGTCGACCTGGTGCGGCTTGACTGGCAGCCCTGTTTTTCCAGCCTCTCGGTCACTGACGCGGTATTGCAGCTCCAGGCAGCAATCTCACAGCTCCGGCGCGGTGCACCTTACTGGGTCACGATCTCGGTCCAGCCAGGGGAAGCTCTTGAGCGGCAGTGGCAAGCTCTTGTGCCCGGGATGGCCACGCCAAAGGCAATCTCGCTGTCTCAACTTAGGATCGCCATGCACCGCGCATTGGCATCTGGAAGCCGGGGTATTTACTTTCGCTCCTCCCGGCGGCTGGATGGCCCAACCCTCTCCCAGCAGCAAGAATGTCGTCAACTGGAACAGCTTAACCTCGAGCTCCGATTGCTGGAACCATGGATCGCCGGTGCCGACCCTCCTTCCACGGTAACGACCGATGATCCGGCGATCGCGGCAGTATCGATGCGAACGGCCCGGGCCCAGCTCGTCTGGATTTTTCGTCCAGGTTCCGATGACCAGTGCGTCGTTGCAGGTGTTGCTAGCCAGAGCGTGTTGCTGGATCTGCCGGGCATGCCAATCACCTACCGGCCCTACCTTGTTGACCTGTCAGGAACCCGGCAACTTGCATCTACCCGCGGAAGACCCCGGGTCCCCGTGGTCACGCGCGACCCGGTCACCCTGGTTGTGTTGACCGATGATCCACTGGCGGTCGATTACCTGAAACGGACCGAGTACGATGTGCAGCATCGCTGGGCCATGCTCAACAAGATGCATGCTCACTCGCTGTTTGAGCAAACCCGGGCCGTGATGGACCTGCTTCCCCTCGACCAGCACCAGCGATCTCTCTGGCACCAGATACGGAATGAGTCGGCTCAAAGACTGGCCAAGATGGAACAACTGGATGACCAGGATGATCATCCGGCAGTTGCAGGCATGGCACTCGAAGCCTGTCGTGGACTCCAGCAGGCTCGCTGGCGAACCTGGAAGTCCACCAGTGACCTGTTTTCCTCCGTGACCTCCAGTCCGCTCTGCATCAGATTTGAGACCCTTCCGGAGCACTGGAAACTTGTTCAAAGTTTGCAGCGTCGCAACTGGGGAGAAAACCTGCTGGTCGCTGGCAATTGCGAAGACCTGGATGCCATGCGGCAGTCCGGCTGGCGACATTTTCGAGGGGACCAGCAGGACGTGGAATCACTGGTTGAACTCTCTCCCGAGGATCCGCATGGAGGCCAGTTATCTGTAAAGATGAAGGCCTGGCCGGTCGGCGCGAATTCTCCGAACGTCCCGCTGACGGCCGCTGCATGGATACAGACTGCGCCGGTCGACGTTCACCCGGGAGACCAGGTGCGGATTCATGGCTGGGTGAAGACCACCTCGGAGCTTCACGATATCGGTGATGGCCTGTTAATTTACGACTCTGCCGGCGGCACCCCACTTGCTCTCAGGATCCACCAGGCCGACCGCTGGCAGCCCTTTGTGATCTACCGGGGAATCGACCAGTCCCAGGGTCTCACCGTCACCTGTGCCCTCGCCGGCTATGGTGAAATACAGCTGGATGACCTTTCGGTCGAGGTGATTCCGGGAACCGAGGTCTCTGGAGTTTCCACAGGTGGCATGCCACGTTGACTTGTCTCCGCTCCCCCTGCCCGCTTACCATCAGGGGCGGACTCTCTATAGTTGGCTTTTCCTGGCACGAGGGAGCTTGGATGTCTGAATTGTTCCTGAGCCCTGTTTTCTGGTTAGCCGCCGCCGCGGTCCTGCTGGTTCCCTGGCTGCTCCTGCGTCGACATGCCACGCC
>JAPYUD010000579.1:0-2416 GCA_029936215.1 Pirellulaceae bacterium
ATTAGCCCGTGGTGTAATTGGTAGCACGAGAGATTCTGGTTCTCTAAGTCGGGGTTCAAGTCCCTGCGGGCTAGCTTGAGGAAACCCTCTCCCAGTTGTTCGAGTTCGTTGCCGGGGATCCTCAATCCGTTTCCACTTGCTGGGTAATCCTGGCATGGCCGACGCGGATTCCGAGCTTCTGCTTTTCCAGTACCAGCCAGACGTTTCGGAACCGGACCGGGTTGCCATGGTTCTGCAGGTGAATCGGGAGCGGCTTCGCTTCCTCTTTCTGGCCCGCCCCGGTCTTGCTGGTAATCTCATGTTTCCAGTGGATGGGGATGCCGTTGTGAAGAACCGTGATCCGGGCATTCTCTGCTTTCTCGTCACCCTCCCAGCGAGCCTCGCGGAAAAGCACATCGTAGGTCTGCCAGCATAGAGGCGGGAGGCACATGTTGATTCTCGGTTGCTGTTGGCGGTAAAGCCCACCGCATTCGTTGTTTGTCCCGGCAAGCCCAAAGGAATCCAGGATCTGGACCTCGTAACGTCGCTGGATATAGACACCACTATTGCCACGTGCCTGGCCACGGGCCTCGGGCATGAAGGGGATTCGGAATTCAAGGTGGAGCTGGAAATCACCGACCGGCATGGTCGTGGTGACTCCCTCCATTAACAGCCCGTCCTCGGTGATGCGGGCATCCTGGAAGTGTTTGGGCGTCGTGCCATCAAAGAGGACTATCGCCTTTCGTGGTGGAGCAAGGGACATCGTACTGCTCTGCCTGAGAACCTGTCGCAGACGCCCCACCTGATCCGGGAAGCCATGGCAATCCAGAATAGTTCCACGGCCCTGGTGAAGATGGATCTGCCGTGCGCCGTTTACCAGTGTCAGTTGGCCTTTCTCGTCGATTGCTCCATGCAGAGTGGTCTGGGTCGAATCACTCCGGCATGATCCGGGCAGACCCCCGATGTGAAGGACGCCGTCAAACTGCCCCTCTCCAAGGGCGACCACTTGCAGGCCGACAGGTTGAGGCAGGAGACCATCGCGGAGAACACCGGTGTATTCTCCCTGGAGCTTGAAGTCCCAGTTGGCAGGCGGTTGGAAGGTCGTGGTTTCCTGGGAAAAGAGCACGCTGGAGAAAAGAGCCAGCAATGGAAGGAGTAACAGCTGAATGCATGTCTTATTCATTAAAAATTCAATACCAGGTGAAAGGAGCAGGACAGGCTGGACTTGAAGATCCTTCCATCCACCATGACTCGTCCACAAGCGGATCGCAAGAGGTCTCTTGCATCATCCTGTTTTCTCCCCAGGACCCTGTCCTGGGTCCAGTTGCTTGGAGAGCCGTTCAAGAACCCGCAGTACTGGTTTCTCCCGGCCACCAGAGTCGACGATGCCCCTGCCGAGGTGAGGGCCCTGCGTGGCATCCTGTAATTGATTCCAGATCAACACCTGGACACTGGGCCGGCCCAGGATGACGGTCAGTAATTGATCAATCCGGTTTGAGGAACAGGAGAATTGATCGTCGTCAAGTCCGGTGGGGGCGGTCAGGAAGATCACCAGGGGCATCTGTAGCAAGGTCCAGCGGTCCAGTTCGTTGGCCAGTGCGACGAGGTCTCGTGGATGGGTGTTTCCAGCCCCGGGCTGCCAGTTGATTTCCATGCCGATGCCATTGATTCCCAGGTCTGCTCGCACCAGGGCATCCGCAAAATGAAGAGGTGAAAGATCCTGTTGATTCCGGGACAGATATTCTCCCCAGGGTTGTTCAAAGCTGACAATCACCGGCGTCTGCTGGTCCTGTTTCCGGATCGTTTCGACAGCGTCGATTGCCAGCCGCACGCATTGTTCCTCACTCAGATTCATGTCCTGGGTCCTGTTGAGTCCGGCCGCAGCATGCCAGAGATCGACATGGTCCTTGAGTTGCTCAACGCAATGGCTCACAAAGGCCTTGCACTGGGTCTGCAGGTCGTTGAAAGCGCCCTCCTCCCTGTGAAACCGATCTGGAACATGTCCTTCTGCGAAGGAAACGATCGGGCCTGCCATGAGCTTTAATTCCTCTTGTTCGCACCATGCCAGGTGTTCCTGGGGGATTTCCAGCTTCACGGCCTCGCTCTCCGGGGAGGCTTTCTTCCAGCAGACGGGGAGGGTTGTCATGTTGAAGGAGTTGGCCAGGCTCTCCGGGATTGCTGAGGGGTCCAGCTGCTCGGGGCTGGTAAATCCGATCAGGATGTTTGAAGACTCCTGCTGGCGAAGGCGCAGCTTGAGCAATTCTTCGCCATCGAAGCAGACGAGATCTTCGATGGCCTCCAGGCACCGTTCGATCGACTCCAGGGCACACCTGGCAGACTCGAGCAGGTTTTCCTGCTGGGTAACGGCCTGGCAACACCGCAGTGTTGCCTGCTCCAGCAGGCTGCGTACTCGGGCCGGGACAGGAATGGACGGGAG
>JAPYUD010000580.1:0-2415 GCA_029936215.1 Pirellulaceae bacterium
GGGAGTGAGTCACCGGTCAAGAACGAGGCCCCCCGGACTAACGGCGCGATCGAGGATTACCTGCAGGTGGAACCACTGGAAGTGGAAATCGGCCTCGGGCTGATCCGCCTTGCCGATCCACAAAAGGGAGGTGACCTGATGGACCGGATTACCGGTGTCCGACGCCAGGTGGCCAGCGAGATCGGTTTACTACTTCCCAAGGTCCGTGTTCGAGACAACCTGAAACTGGCCCGGGACGAGTACCAGATCAAGATCGCCAACAACCGCGTGGACACCGGCCAGCTCTCTGCTGACCACCTGCTGGTTGTCGACGATGAGCGGTCCGAGAGCCTGCCTGGCACAACCAGGCTGGAACCAGGGAGCCAGCGTCGTGTCCGCTGGATCTCTCCGGGACAAAAGGAGCACGCCACCTCCCTGGGCCTGACGCCGCTGCAGCCAACCGAGGTGCTGGCCATCCACCTCCGCCAGGTGGTGGTGCAACATGCCGACGAGTTGCTTACCCGGGATACCACCCAGCACCTTCTCGACCAGCTCAGGAGAACCTCCCCGGTGGTCGTGGATGAACTTGTGCCGGATGTTCTCAGCACCGGCCAGGTCCAGTCTGTACTGCAGATACTGCTTCGCGAGGGCCTGCCAATCCGGCCCCTGGGCGTGGTGCTTGAAGCCCTTGCGGATGGCACACAGCGAACCACCGAAAGCTGCTGGCTGGCCGAGCAGGCCCGCCAGAGAATGGCCCGTACCATTTGCCAGCAGCTCTGGGGAAGCAGCAGGCAAGCCCAGGTGGTTCGCCTGGCCACGGACCTGGAAGACGGTTTACTGGATCTCTGCCAGCTCGATGACCGGGGACTGGAAATGAACAAGGTCGACGTCGTCGAGCAATGCTGCCGCATGCTGGCCAGGGAGTTATCGGAAATCAACCGGGACCCGGAGCTGCCAGTCCTGATGGTCTCTCCAGCACTCCGCCCCATCGCAGCACACCTGCTCCGCCGAGAACTCCCTAGTCTGCAGGTGATAAGCACCCAGGAAGTGGTCGCTGACATGCACCTGGAAACAACTGCCACCGTTGGCAGGCAACTCGCCCCGATGCTGACCACCCGTTCTCTTCCGGTTAGCCAGGCGGGATGAACATAAACTCGCAGGAATCACTGATGGACATTCGCACTTACCAAGCTCGCTCATTGCAGGAAGCCCTGGCAATGGTCCGCCGAGATCTTGGCCCTGACGCGTCGATCCTGGAGACCCGCTCGGGACCACGAGGGTTTTTCCGCTGGTTCCGCCGATCCACAACCGTCCAGGTTGTCGCCTCCAACACGATCCACGTTCCCAGTCGTCTAGCCGATCCAGGCAGTGGCTTCCAGCCCGACCAGGAGACGGTGGTAACCCACTCCGACCAGCCAGCAATGCTTGACGAGGGACCATCACTGGTGGCCGATCTCTGCAAGGAACATGCAACCTCCAGCGGCCTTGGTAACAGCGAACTGGCCTGCCAGCTGATGCACGGCATCTCCCAGCAGGGCATTCCGAACCAGGAGTTCCAGGAACTCCTCCAGCAGATCGATCCGCTGGACCAGGATGCCGAGAACCTTTCTGTGATGTACCAACGGCTGGCAGACCAGCTTGCCAGCACGATCCGTGTCGGTGGAACAATCCAGCCCGGGCAGAGAGGGCAAACAACCGTGGCTACCGTGGGACCCTCCGGTACGGGAAAGACAATCAATCTTGCCAAGCTGGCAGCACACTTCCAGATGCACCAGCAGTGCCAGGTGGGCCTGATTGCAACAGACATGTCACGCCAGACTTCCGTCGACCAGCTTCGCAGTTACGCGGAGATGTTCCAGCTGCCCCTGGAAGTGGTCGCCACGGCTCGAGAAATGCGCCGGGCCCGACAGAAGTTTGCCGGCCTGAACCTCGTGCTTGTTGACACGGCCGGCGTCCGACCCGCTGACCTGGCAGCCATCCGCACGCTTCGAACCCTGCTGGTGGAAGCAGGTTGTGACGAGATCATGCTGGTCCTCAACGCAAACAGCAGCCATGACAGCATGCAGGAAGCGGTGGAAGGATTTGGCACCGTCGGGATTACCTCGCTGATGCTTACCAAGTTCGATGAAGCAACCCGCCTGGGACAACTCCTGCCGCTGCTGCAGCAGAGTTACCTTCCGGTCAGTTACGTCAGTGACGGACAGGGGATCCCCCAGGACCTGCAGCCGGCCGAGGCTGGCTGGTTAGCCAGGCGACTGCTTGGCTGCAGACTCACAGATGGACGGGCACGCGGCCAGTCCACGCAACCGGAAGACAACCTGGCATCGGGAGCAGTGACGCTCCTGTAAACAACTCACCGCAGTCGATTCACGGAGGACGTTCATTCATGGCGACCGTACCGAAAAAAACAGCAACCGGAAAAAAAACGACCACCGC
>JAPYUD010000054.1:0-10802 GCA_029936215.1 Pirellulaceae bacterium
CACCAGGGTCCACATTTGGATTGACAATACGTTCTGGAGCAATCGTGCCCTGGTCCAAAAGCACGGCGTAACCGATGCCAAGTTCATCCATCGTGAATGGACGGGGGTTGCCGTCGGCGTCCGGAAGCATGACCACCTTGTCCGAGAGGTTTTTGACCACCGTGTTTCTCACGTGTTCAACATAACCGGCCCGTTCATCCTTGTTGAAATAGTGATATCCTGTCAGTTCGATAACCCAGCCCGGCCCGGTCGGACCTCCCGAACTGACCTGGGCACCTTCACCCTCGCTCTCACCGTCCGCCTGCGAGTTGTCCGCGTTGGCAGCATCCGCCTGCCCTTCTTTCGTTTCGAAGAGCCACGGCTGGGTAAACTTGTATTGCCGCTTCAAACTGGGAGTAAACCACTCCGCAAGGTCCTCAAAGTACTGTGACTCGATGTTCTTGACGTAGATATCGACACGTTCGTCAAACGGATTCTGCAGCGGATCCCTCCAGACGCCAGGTTCAAAATCCCCAGCGCGCGGCAGTGCCGAATTGAGGGCGCGGAATAACTCGAGCCACATCAGCCGGCGCTCGTTATTTCCAACCAGTTCATCCCCCACCGCCGTCAGGTGCTTCAGCTCTGTCACCAGTTGGCCATCGGTACTGATATGGAGCGAACTTACCGATTGGGTTCGATCCGCATCACTCATCGGGTCTGCCCATTCTGTCCGCTGTTCCGGATTCACTTCCAGCCAGGCTCCATAGGCAAAGAAGTAATTAAAAACGCAGGCAAGCAGGAGTGCAGAAATCGATGCGATCACCCATGGTTTCTTTGCTTCCACCAGCCGCTCGGTGACGATTTCCCGGGGCAAGAGGTTGGTGTTTACCTGGGCCACATCCAGCGATTGCAGGCAAAGTCCATAGCAGGGACCGAAGGAAAGAAAATTGTCCCGAAAGCCCGGATTGCTTGTCACACCGGAACCCTGCAGCCGCTTGAATTTGTCATAAGCAATAATGTCGTAACCCAGGTTCGATGCCAGGAAACGTCGTAATCCAGGCAGCTTGACCGTGTTGCCAAGCAACACCACGCCCTGGATTTTCGCTCTCCGGTCAATGGAACCAAAGTAATCGATCGAGCGTTTGATTTCGGTAACCATGTCCTGGAAAACTGTCCGCATCGCCAGGATCACTTTTTTCTGGTCATCTGCATCTGCCGCATTACGTTTCAGGTGCTCCGCCTTGGCGAAGGTGAGCTTCAGTTCCCGTGTCATCGCCCGTGTGAAGTGATTCCCTCCAATCGGCAAGCTGCGTGGCCAGACGCGGTGGCCGTTGGTAATCACCATGTCGGTCGTTTCGGTACCGATGGAGATAACGACATAGGAGGGAGGGGGATCATCCGGATCGTAATCCTCCGGGTCTGTTTCCGCTTCCAGCAGGTCATAGGCGATAAAGTTATAAATGCTCAGTGGAGCCATTTGCACGGCGTGCAAGTCGACCTCATGACCCTCGAACTGCCGTAGTGAACGGTCCAGTTGGTCACGCTTGATCGCGAACAGTCCAACTTCTGCATCCTCCAGCAGATTGCCTTCCTGCTGGCTACCGGACATCTTCTGGTAAGTCCAGATTACCTCGCTCAATTCAAAGGGAATCTGTTGTTGTGCCTCGTACGCAACGATATTCGGTAACTTCTTGATATCCGACGGGGGCGGCTTGAAGAATTTTGTCAGGCCATCCTGCCCAGGCACGGTAATCGCAATCCTGTCACCGGTGGTATCATTTCGATCGAGGAACGTGGTGACCGCTTCGCTGATCAACTGGTCCCGGTCAGCTTCTGGCTGGCTGAGAATCTTCGAGTACTCGATGTACTCAAAATCTTCAGCCACGATCTCGTCATCGACCTTGATGCAGCGAAGCGCCTTGAGCGCAAACTGACCAATGTCGACTCCCCAGACACCTTCTGCCCTAGTCTGTTTTGCCATGGAATAATGGCCCTTTTTAGTCGTTCCCACTTGTCATCGGAAGCAAATTGCTCATCGTGGACCTGTCCTAACCCCGTGTCACCACTTCTTGTGAACGGAGGCTACAACGGTCCCTGCCCGGTGAGAGGGAAAGAAATTGGTTGTAAGATATGCCCTAATCTGTCAGTCAAAAAAAATCGATGGTTCGAAAAAAATGCCAGTGCCACGAAGAACCACAGATCGACCTTTCCTGTAATCCCTCTTCTCCTACTTTAATCTAGCTAAAAAAACCGTACATTGTCAATGTTTTAAGGCCCAGACAGAGCTTTCGTGCCTGCAGACATGTTACCTCGTAAACTCTTTTCACTTATGGTGATACGAGTATTGGAAGTGTACTAATGAGAGGCCATCGGGGTCTCAAGCAAATCGCTTCTGGGAAGGACAATTTTTGTCTGCGGGGTGTTTCTTTTTCCTATTATCCCCTGTCATTATCGGTTGTTGCGCTGCCTTGATCATAGCCGGACTGCTTTATGAGTTACCAACAACTAGTCATCCTCCTTCCCTGCCATAGCCTGGAAGATTTCCCGGTCCACCATGAAGGGGAGGATGCAGCTGGTCTGCTTGCCGGCTGGTCAGCACTCTGGCACCCCCGCCTGATTGCCTCGGCCCAGTCCATTCTCGACTGGAGGAGGATGGATGATCCACCGGACGAGCTCGAGGGGCGGTTGATCGTGATTCCGCCGGTAAGCGAGCAGGATCTTTCCACCGGGTTTATCGACCGTGCTCGTGATTCGGGGGCGGTGGTTGTACAGGGGACAACTGACCGGCCAACCATGATTGCCACGGCGCTGGAGAATCTTGAACCGTTACCGGGACTGGACGAGGATCTGGTGGCTGACTTCCTGGCGCTCGGTTACTGCCACCTTCAGGTGGAATTGTTGACCCGCCAGATGCGCTATGCGAGCAATCTCGACGAGATCCACTTTCAGAACCTGGCAGTGGCAGCTGCCACTGCCGCCATGGAGCATGATGTCGATCGGGCCCGGCAGAAAATCACTGCCTGTTTTGACCTGCTGGCGGAGGAAAGGGACCACTATTACTCGGTAGATGCTTACCTGCTGGACATGACGATGCTGGTTCCCGGAACGCTAGGGAGTTTGCTTGAGCAGGAGCTTGAAGTTGATCTGCCTGTCAACCTGCTGCTCTCTGCCGGACTGATCGAGGAGATGGAGGCAAAGCACCCCCGTTCACTGGAGATGCTCAAGCTGGGTATTGAGCAGTGCAGGGTGGGATTAATCGGGGGAGTTGATTCCGAGGTCGCCTGGCCGCTTATGCCACTTGAACGGCTGCTGGCAGACATGGAAAAGGGAGCTGCGATTTACCAGCGGCAGCTGGGAAGAAAGGTAACGGTGTTTGGCCGTCGCCGTTTTGGCCTGACGCCAGTCCTTCCCCAGTTGCTTGTCAAAAGTGGTTTCGTGGGAGCTGTTCACCTGACATTCGAGGATGGCACTTTTCCCGAGGGGAGCCAGGTCAAGACTCGCTGGGAAGGGACCGATGCGACCTCCATCGATGCCCTGGCACGGATCCCGCGAAATGCGAACCAGCCAGAGACATTTCTCTCGCTTGCAAATCGGCTGGGTGAATCGATGGACATGGACCACGTTGCCACGCTCTGCCTGGCCCATTGGCCGGGACAGACCAGTCCCTGGTACGAGGACCTGCGACGTGTTTCCAAGTACACGGCAGCCCTGGGCCGATTCGTTACTGTGGAGGAGTATTTTGAAAAGACCGACCTGCCTGGCCTTAACGACCGTTTCGAAGCAGACCAGTACGCCTCCCCTTACCTGAAGCAGGCAATTATCCGGCAGCAGGCGGATGTGCTTTCCCGTGCCGCCACGTTCTGGCGGTGCTGGTCTCGCTGGCAGCAACTTGAATCACTGACGTTCCTGGCGACCCTGCTGGGGCAGGATGTTGAGCCATGCGATGCGCTGCATCAGCAACTGCTGGAGACCTCGCTGTTTCTTGAGCCAGCGACAGCCGCGTCCGGGGATCTCCAGCCTGTCTCCCTGGCGGAACTTGAGAGCCAGCTTGGGGCCGCCATCGAATCTCAAACGGCTGCCGTTGCGGCGGGAATACCACGCAGCGACGAGGCAGCCAGGGAAGGATACCTGCTTATCAATCCCCTGAGTTTTGTACGGCGAGTGGAATGCCAGGTGGATAAGCTCCAGCAGCTGCCTGCCAGTGGCGGTCCGGTCTATGCCGCTTCTGAACAGGACGAGGATGGCAGCCTCCGGCGTCAGGTAATTGTGGATGTACCGTCGATGGGATTTTGCTGGGTCGATGCAGAAGAAAAGGGGGTCCAGGCCAGGCCGGGACAGCCGATGGCCGAAGAGAACATCATACGAAATGACTTCTTCCAGGCCGTCATCAATCCACTCACCGGGGGGATCACGTCTGTTGGCGAGTATGGTTCGAGGGGAAATCGGATTTCCCAGCAACTGGCATTCCGGAAACCGGGTCGCCGACAGCCAGGTGAAGCATGGGTATCCCCGGACGAACTGGCTCAATACAGCTCGATGACGGCAGAGAGCATCGAGGTTACCGCCCTGACAGAGACGATCGGGGAAATCACATCCTCCGGGAAGATACTTGACCAGGAACAACAACTACTGGCCGATTTCCAGCAACGTATGAGGCTGGTCAAGGGAAGTCGAATCCTGGAAATAGAGATCCATCTCGACCTCCACCATGAGCCCACAGGGGATCCCTGGAATTCTTATTTTGCCAGTCGCTTTGCCTGGGCCGATGAAGGTGCCGAGCTCTACCGGGGAGTCAACCAGACCAGGCATCGGGCGACCGCCCGACGGCTTGAAGCCCCGGACTATATTGAGATTCATGAAGAGAACTGGCGGACCTCGATTCTTACTGGTGGCCTGCCATTTCATCGTCGCGTGGGATACCGGATGCTCGACAGCCTGCTGGTTGTACGAGGGGAGAGCTGCCGCACGTTCAAGCTGGGGATTGGTATCGACCTTGGCCAGCCGATGTCCCAGTCCATGGCCTGGCTGGCAGATGTTCCCTGCCTGTTTGAAAAAGCTGCCCCGCCCAGCGGAAGTGCAACGAGCTGGCTATTCCACCTCGATGCGAGAAATGTTGTCGCCACCTCATGGAAGCCACTGATGGAATCCGGGCGCAGTGTGGGGTTTGCCGTTCGGCTGCTGGAAACTTCCGGGCGCGCATGCAAGGTCAGCATGGCCGCATTCCAGCCGATCAGCAGTGCCGAGCAGCGTGATTTCAAGGGGGAGTCACTGGGTGCCTGTCGTATCGACGATGGGAAGGCGGTGGTGGAAATGGCAGCTGCCGAGTGGCTTGAAGTGGAAGTCCATTGGGATGGCTCGGCAGACGGGGGATGAAACGATGGTGATTACGATCGATGGCCCTGCCGGAGCTGGCAAGAGCAGCGTTGCACGAGAGTTGGCCAGGCAACTTGGTTTTCGCTTTCTCGATACAGGGGCCATGTACCGGGCAGTGGCCTTCCAGGCCCTGGACCGTGGCATGGACTGGGATGATTCAGCAGCCCTCGGAAAATTGGCAGTTGGACTTCAACTAGAATTCCAGGAGGGAAGAGTCCTTCTGGAGGGAAAGGATGTCAGCCAGGCAATCCGGGCACCGGAGGTAACAGATAATATTCACCATGTTGCCGACAACCTTCTGGTGAGAGAGGCACTGGTCCTGCTGCAGCGCCAGTTGGCACAAGTTGGAAACGTGGTAACCGAGGGACGCGACCAGGGAACCGTCGCTTTTCCCGCTGCTGAATGCAAATTCTTCCTTACGGCATCTCCCCAGGAGCGTGCCCGCAGGAGATCTGCCCAGCTTCAGGAGCAGGGGATCGAGGCCGATCATAATGCGATCCTGGAACAACTATGTGCTCGAGACGAACGAGATGCTGCTCGCCCGGTGGGAGCGATGCAGGCTGCGGAGGACGCGGTCTGTGTGAATACCGACCGGATGGACCAGCACCAGGTCGTTCAGCAGCTTGCGCAGCTGGTTCGAGAAAAAACGGGACAGGCCGAAAGCAATTAGTAGGATCTGAATGTGAAACGCTCGTGGATCAAGAGAGCCGGTTACTACGCCATGCGCGCCCTGTTTCGGCTTTCCGGAATCGTTCTTTTCCAGTACCGCTGCATTGGCCGCGAAAAAATACCTTCCCAGGGAGGTGCACTGGTTTGTTCCAATCACCAGAGCAACCTGGATCCCATGGTGGTGGGGATGCAGTCGCAGCGGAGGATGAACTACCTGGCACGCAAGTCGCTCTTCGACTCTTTCCTGTTCGGCTGGATGATCAGATTTCTCGATGCCATCTCGATTGACCGGGATGGGCTGGGATTTGCCGGGTTGAAACAGACACTTTCCTGTCTTCGTAATGGTGAGATCGTTCTGCTCTTTCCCGAGGGGACGCGGACCGATGACGGTGAACTGCTGGAATTAAAGCCAGGGGTCTGTTCCCTGGTTCGGCGAGGAAAGGTGCCACTTGTTCCCGTCGGTATCGACGGGCCCTTCCAGGCCTGGCCCCGTTCGAGCCTGTGCCCTCATCGGGATGTCGTACGGGTCGTGATCGGGGATCCGATCTTGCCCGACGAAATAGAGCAATGGGATGACGAGCAGTTGCTTGCCGAGTTGAAAGGCAGAATTCAGCAGTGCCTGGAGCAGGCCCGGCAGAGCCGGATGGCCAGTCGTCGGCTCCGCTGAAGATAACCCTTTACACCATGAAGCGTACCGCTGTAGATTCATCAGAAGAGGAGGGACTCACGTTTCTTCCTGACGGATGGATGGCCGAGTGGTCGAAGGCGGCAGTCTTGAAAACTGCTGTACGTGTAAGCGTACCGGGGGTTCGAATCCCTCTCCATCCGCTTTTTCAGAGGGCCGCACCTCAGGCGGCTTTCTGCAGCGTTTGGAGAATCGCTGTGACGGTTGTCTTCTGCACGACCCCCTGCTCATTGTAGATCTTCAGCTGGTCTTCCTCGACAAACCAGATGGCCTGTAACGATTCACACTCGTAGCGGCGGCCACAGTAAAAACCGTCCCGGATCAGGATCGCCTCCTCGATCAGCGCATCCTTGTCGACACCATGCTGCAAGAATACCTGGTGGACGTGTTCGCGCACTTCTCTTGTCTGTCTGTCGTTTTGCATTGCTTCTCTTTTTGACAGCGAGGAGACGGTGATCTTTGTGGTATCGAGCGGGCCTTGCGAAACCTTCTTTCCTCCATCGGCGGTTTCCTGCTGATGTTCGCTGTCTGCCCGGCATTCGCGGTAAGGTCGTGGTAGATTCTCCAGCTTGCCAGGGCCTTTTCGATGGACCAGCCGGGGTGTTTTCGGCATGAATTCAGTTAATATGAAGGGTCCGTCCGGCAATCCTTGCTTCCCGGACCGAAGCGATCAAATGGAAGGAAGAAACATGCGGTTTGTTCTCATCGGGGGTTTTCTCGGTGCCGGTAAGACGACCACGATTGCCCGGCTGGCAGGTTATTACCAGCAACAGGGCCTGCGCGTGGGAATCGTGACGAACGACCAGGCGGCAGACCTGGTCGATACTCACTCGCTCAGGTCGATGGGTTTTTCCGTTGGAGAAGTTGCCGGGGCATGTTTCTGCTGTCATTTCGACGAGTTGACAGAAACGATCGGGCGGCTTGGTGACGATCAGAAGCCGGACATTATCCTGGCCGAGCCGGTGGGGAGCTGCACTGACCTGGTTGCCACGGTGCTGCAGCCCCTTGTGCAGCTTTACCCGGACCGGTTCCAGGTAGCTCCCTATGGAGTGATCCTGAAACCAAGCCACGGTCGTAAGATCCTGGGGAATGAGGCCGCCGGAGGATTCTCTCCCAAGGCGGCCTATATCTTTACCAAGCAACTCGAGGAAGCTGACTTTATCCTGCTCAACCGTATCGATCAGTTGTCAGAGGAGCAGGCAGGAGAACTGGAGAACCTGCTCAAGGATCGTTATCCCGGTGTTCCAGTGTTGAGGGTTTCTGCTCGTGAGGGGACGGGAATCGAGGCACTCGTGCAACTCCTGGACCAGCAGGGTGCCTTTGGTCAGAAGGTGCTGGAACTCGACTACGATATCTACGCGGAGGGAGAAGCCGAACTTGGCTGGCTTAATGCCAGCCTGGTGGTCGAGTCGGAAGCACCGTTTTTTTTGGACGAGCTGCTGACAGGGCTGATCGGGCAACTCCGCGGCCAGCTCGCCAAATCGGGTGCTGAAACGGCGCACCTCAAGACGATCGGCATGGCGGAGGATGGTCACGGCGTGGCAAACCTGGTCAGTAGTGATTCCGCCGTGGAGCTTTCGCTCGCATCCGATTGCCAGACTCGCCGCTGTGACCTGATTGTCAACGCGCGGGTTGCGACCGATCCAGAGGAGCTTGAGAAAGAGATTCGTGAGGCGGTCACGGCGGTTGTGGATCAGCTCAATGCTGCCGTCACCTTTCGCCAGGTCCAGAGCTTTCGTCCTGGCCGTCCCGTGCCGACGCACCGGATGACGATGCCCTCCTGACCGCCTGGATTCACTCCTGGCTGTCGAGCATTTCCAGGAAGGTCCGCATCAGTGGCGCATTGTCATGCCAGGTTCGTGCCGTCACGATATTCCCTGAGACAACGACCTCCTGGTCCAGGTAGGTTGCTCCTCCCTGCTCGGCATCCATCGCGCACTTGGCGACGGTTGTTACCTCTCTCCCCTGGACGATATTCGAGGCGGTCAGGATCTCGATGCCATGGCAGACGCAGGCAATTGGCTTTCCCTGTTCACAGATCCCTTTCATTACTTTCAGCAGGTCCTGATCGTAGCGAAGGTACTCCGGGGCCCGGCCTCCGGAAATGAATGCACCGGCATAGTCCTCCGGGCGGGCATCGGCAAAGGCAACCGTGGCCTGGATGAAATAGCCTGGGCGTTCCTGGGTAATATCCCAGGGGATGCTCGAGTCAGGAGGAATCTCGTGCAGGACCGTGTGGTAAAGCCGTGCCTCGGGTCCGGCGACATCCACCTCGAAGCCGGCTTCGAGCAGGCGGAAGTAGGGATAGAAGGTGTCGAGTGCCTCGGTGGCATCTCCAAGTGGCATGAAAATTTTTGGCATCAGAAGGATCCTGGTTGTTGGGAACGTGTTCGTTCCTTGCCGTTATCGAAAAAAACCGCGGGTACCGTTTTCTCTGCACGGCACCCGCGGCTTGTAAGGTTTCATCTGAAACACCGTAATGGCCAGGCACGAACTAGATGCCGTAACCGTTCTGGTATTTCTTGCGAACAATTTCAGCCACTTCCGGGGCGTTCGTTGCCTTGAGTTTCGCGGCATCCCATTCTACCTTCTTGCCAGAAACCCAGACCGCCAGGTTCCCCAGCAGGATCACCTCTGTCAGCGGGCCTGCGTAATCGGCAAAGTTGGAACGGGGGGCCGGTCCGCCCTTGATCGCATTGGCGTACTCGGTGAAATGACCGGGCGATTCCACGATCTCGACGCTCGGTTCCTTGATCTGCGCCTGGGGGATCCACTCGTTGTTTGCCAGCACGCCGGTGTAATTGGTATCCCAACCATAGTCACCAGGCGAGAGCAGCGAACCCTTGTCACCGATCATCAGGGAACCGGTATTGAGGACCTTGCGGTACTGGCCCGCATCGACCGTCTTTCCCTGGCTATTGGTAAAGATCCCTGGCGCGGGAAACAGGTTCGCCGCCGGTTTCTTGCCGCCGTCATACCAGACCAGCTTGACCGGACCCCGTTTACCCAGGGCAGGGAACTCGAAAGTAATGACCGACCAGCCTGGATAGGTTTGCTTGTCGTGTTCTGCCGATTCGGCAACGACAGACAGGGGATCCTTGAGTTCCAGGGCCATGAACGGCAGGTTCAGCGTGTGGCAGGCCATGTCGCCCAGTGCGCCGGTACCGAAATCCCACCAGCCACGCCACTTGAAGGGATGGTAATCCGGGGCATAGGCACGGTGTTTTGCTGGCCCCAGGAACTCGTCCCAGTGAATATGTGCCGGAACAGGACCTTCCTTTGGCTGGACGTTTCCCTGTGGCCAGACAGGCCGGTTCGTCCAGACGTGAACTTCCGAGACACTCCCGAGCAGGCCGGCCTGGATCAACGCTGCTGTCTTGCGGAGATTGCTTGAGGCCGTTCCCTGGTTTCCCATCTGCGACTGGACACCATGTTTCTTTGCCAGTTCACCCAGTACCCGGGCTTCCTCAATTGAGTGGGTAAGTGGCTTCTGTGTGAAACAATGCTTGCCCGCCTTGATCGCCAGTGAGCTGGCCGTGGCATGGGAATGGTCAGGAATACTCACGGTGACGGCATCAATGCTATCACCAAATTCCTCGATCATCTTGCGGTAATCGTTGAATTTTCTCGCCTTCGGCCATCGTGCTGCGGCCTTGCCAAGATTGTTATCGTCGATGTCACAGATCGCTGCCACATTACCGTGGCGAGCGGCATCGTTGGAATCACTCTGTCCCTTGCCACCCACGCCGATACAGCCAAAGTTGATCGTCTCGAGGGCAGATGTGCTTTCCTTCGCCTGGACTCCACCGGCAACCCAATAACCGACTCCGGCCGCCGTCGAGGCCTGCAAAAACTGCCGGCGATTTGTTTGTCGTGTCGTCATAGTATTCGTTTCCTTCCAACACACTGTGCGGATGACATGAGCCTTGTTTAATACACTTCTAACAGGTTATCGCAACCGACGGTGATGTCAAGTTCGACTTCAGTTGGGGTTTTTTAGCAGGTGAGAAGGAGAATAACACTCTTTAACTCCGCCTTTCGACCTCCTCGCGTGTGGGCAGCGAGGGCTGGGCACCTGCCCGGGTGACGCAGATAC
>JAPYUD010000054.1:10812-12787 GCA_029936215.1 Pirellulaceae bacterium
TGGCCTTCCGGGCGGCAGTGCAGAGGTCCTCCCGGCCGGCAAGTGAAACGGCCAGGACACCATTAAAACAGTCGCCAGCGGCAGTTGTATCGACGGCATCCACCGGGATCGCTTCGATCGAGTGGATCTCGTCTTCGATCACGACCGCCCCCTCGGCACCCCGGGTGATGATCACCTGGCGCGGGCCAAGCTGTTGCAGGCATCTTCCGGCCCTGCCGGCAGATGCCAGGTCCACCACGGCAATGCCAGTCAGTAACTCCGCCTCGTGGCTGTTGGGAGTCAGCAGGTCGATGTTCTGCATCATCGGGTGGCCAGCCAGTTCTGAGTGGGCCGGGGCCGGGTTGAGGATCGTTCGGAGACCCGACGAGCGGGCCTTTTTCAGCCCGCGGGAGACGGTTTCCAACGGGATTTCCAGGGAGCAGAGAAAAACGTCGGCAGCCTGCCAGACCTCGTCGTCGACCTGGTCCAGCTGGGCTGGGTGGAGCTGGCCATTGGCTCCCGGGGCCACACTGATACAGTTCTCACCCTCTTCATCTACCAGGATCAGGGCGACACCGGTTGCTTCTTTCTTGAACTGGAAGAGATGGTCCAGGCAAAGGTTCTCCTTTGCCAGTTCCGATCGTAGCTGCTCTCCGAAAGGGTCACCTCCGATGGCCGCGATCAGAGAGACAGGTTGCTGGCTCAGGCGGGAAGCTGCGACCGCCTGGTTGGCTCCCTTGCCGCCGGAGGCCTGGAAGAAAGTGCCACCGGAAACGGTTTCCCCGGGGACCGGGAGCCGGTCACCTTGTACGACGAGGTCGAGGTTGATCGAGCCAAGTACGAGGATCCGTGGGGCACTCATCGTGGCTTGGGCTGTGCGCCAGAAGCAGCAGGTGCGGTCCCATCCTTCAGTTCATCCGGCTCTTCGGACGTGGCTGCTGCCACTTCCATGGGATCCTCACCCTTCTTCTCGGTGCCGGGCACAACCCGTGGGCTTTCCGTGTGGTCCTCGATGATCTGCTTCAGCTCCACGCCATCCACCGACTCCACTTCCACCAGCCGGGCGGTGAGTGCCTCCAGTGCATCTCGTCGGAGCACGAGGATCTCTCGCACCACCTCGATCGATGCGTCGATTATCGATTTCACCTGCTCGTCGATCAGCTGGGCAGTCTTTTCGCTGTGCAAGCGGTAAAGTTCTTCACCCGCTCCCGGGCTGAGAAATGCCGAGCCCGGTTTGTGGCGGAAGTTGACGCGCCCCAATTCGCTCATCCCGTAGTCCATCACCATGCTTCGAGCGATTGCGGTGGCGCGTTCCAGGTCGTTACTGGCACCGGTGGAGATGTCCTGGAAGACAAGCTCCTCGGCAATGGTCCCTGCCAGCAGTACATGAATACGGCTTTCCAACTCATTCTCTGTCATCAGGTAGCGGTCTCCCTCGGGCCGCTGCAGCGTGTACCCCAGGGCTGCCAGCCCGCGGGGGATGATCGATACCTTGTGGACCGGGTCGGTGTTGGGGAGGCTGGACGCGACCAGGGCATGGCCACTTTCATGGTAGGCGATTCGAAGTTTCTCGTCCGGGTTCATCACCCGTTGTTTTTTCTCGATCCCGGCGGTCGCCCGTTCCACGCTCTCGTTGAACTCCGTCATCATGACTGTCTGCTTCTCTCGTCGAGCAGCCAGCAGGGCTGCCTCGTTGACGAGGTTCGCCAGATCCGCTCCCACGAACCCAGGAGTGATCGAGGCGATTTGCTTGAGGTCCACGTCCTCGTCCAGCTTGACGTTCGAGACATGGATCTTGAGGATCTCGTTGCGGCCTCGAAGGTCGGGCTGGTCGACCACCACCTGGCGGTCAAATCGTCCTGGCCTCATGAGTGCCTGGTCAAGCGTTTCAGGGCGGTTGGTTGCGGCAATCACGATCACTCCGTTGTTGGAGTTGAAGCCGTCCATCTCGACCAGCAGGGCATTCAGCGTCTGCTCGCGTTCGTCATGGTGGTTC
>JAPYUD010000581.1:0-2403 GCA_029936215.1 Pirellulaceae bacterium
AGAGTACCGGACTGTCGATCCGGTGGTTGGGGGTTCGAGTCCCCTCGGCCTCGCTGGTTACACCCGTTGTCATGAACTGGCAGCGGGTGTTTTTTTTTGCAGCGGCAACCTCTCGCTGGAGAAACCACCATGAAGGACCCCATCACGATTGCCAGTTGCCAGTTCTCGGTGGAAGCGGACATCTTCCGAAACCGAGACACGATCCTTGCCCAGGTTGACGAGGCAGCCGACCGGGGGGCCCGCATTATCCATTTCTCTGAAACTGCCCTCTCCGGTTACGCCGGCGTCGACATCCCTTCTGTCGACACCATCGACTGGGATCAGCTGCACTTGGCCACCGAAAAAATCTGCCAGCGAGCAGCCGATCGCGGAGTCTGGGTGCTGCTGGGAAGTACCCACCCACTGGGAGATGGCGTAAGCCCTCACAACTCGGTCTACGTGATCGACGACCAGGGCAGCATCGTGGAGCGTTATGACAAGCGGTTCTGCACCGGCACGCTCGATCCCGAGCCGGACCTCGACCTGGCACACTACTCCCCCGGAAACCACACCACGGTCTTTGAGGTGGATGGTTATCGTTGTGCCCTGCTGATCTGTTACGACTACCGTTTCCCGGAACTTTACCGGGAACTGCGCCAACTGGGAGTGGAGCTGCTCTTTCAGTCATTCCACAATGCCCGCCGTAGCGAAGAAGACCACCAGGCCTACAACATCTGGCAGCAGATCGTCCCGGCCACGATGATGTGCCGGGCGGCCACTAACCATTTCTGGATCAGTGCCACCAACAGCATGGCACGCTGCAGCAGCTGGCCCAGTTTCGTCATTGCCCCCGATGGCTCGCTGGCAGGCCAGCTCCCGGAACATACCGATGCGGTGCTGGTCAGCCGGATCGATCCGGATCAGGATTACTGGGATGCCTCTGCCCCCTGGCGGGATCGATCGATCGGCGGGCAGCTTCACAGCGGGACAGCCGTCGACCATCCTCGCAGTAGCGACCGTAACAGCCTCTAACCGTCAGGCGTACCAGCCACCGTTGACGTGCAGCGTCTGGCCACTCACGTAGCGAGCCAGGTCGCTGGCCAAAAACAGCACCACGTCGGCAATATGGTCCGGCTCCCCGTGCTGGCCCAGCGGGATCTGCTGCAGCATCGCCTCACGGTGCTCCTCGGGAATCGTCTTGCTCATCTCGGTCAGGATCAGCCCCGGGGCGATCGCATTGACAGTGACCTGGTCCCCAGCCAGTTCTCGGCTCAGCGCGCGGGTCAGTCCAACCACGCCAAACTTGGCAGCGGCATAATTTACCTGGCCGAATGTCCCCAGGTAGGCAGAGATACTCGAGAGGTTAATCACCCGGCCTCCCGGGCGAATCCGCTCGGCACTCGCCCGGCAGACGTTATAGACCCCCGACAGGTTGGTATCGATCACATCCTGCCATTCGGCAGGCTCCATCTTCTTGATCGTGCGGTCGCGAATGATGCCGGCATTATTGACCACGATATCCAGGCCCCCCAGCTGCTCAACCAGCCGCTCGACCATCTGCTCGACCTCCGCCAGGTCCCGCACATCTGCCGGAAAACAGGCGACTCGCTCCCCCAGGTCTGCCGCCAACTGGTCCAGCCTGTCCGAGCCATCCCGATCCGCATCGGCAAGGTCATTCAACGCCAGCGTGGCACCTGCCCGGTGCAGCGTTCGGGCGGTTGCTTCCCCCAGCCCCTGCCCGGCCCCGGTTACCAGGGCAACTTTTCCCGAGAGGTCGATCTGGATCATGCGATTCGCTCCAATGCCGCCTAGAATCCCAGCAGGCCCTGCAGGTAGGGCAGAACGTCAATCTGCAGGGCCATGAAAGTAAAGAAACCAAAAAACAGGATCGACCAGGCAATCACGATCATCCGCAGTGGGCCCATTCTCAGCCGCCCATGGAGGATCCGCCTGTTCATGTAAAGCAGGATCATCGAGTAGATGAACATCACGCCACCGTTCATGGCCGCCGAGGTCTTGAGCAACAGCAGGGGCTTGCCGAGGTTCGGGATCAACAGGATCCCGGTTCCCAGCAGGATCTCGCCCCAGAGGAAATAGAAATAAAGCCGGCTGAGCGTCCAGCGATCATTATCACGAAGATAATTCACCTTGACGATGTCCGTGGAAATCCGCGCCACCGCATCGAGAACTCCCAGCTCGGTCGTCAGCAAGACAGCAATCCCCATGATCAGGAAGCCATGCCGCAGCAAGGCTCCCCCGGGCCGCCCGCTGAGCTCTGTCGCCTGTCCCCAGACAAAATTTATCCCCTCGCCGTACTGCCCCATTCCTTCCTTGAGTGAACCCGCCTCGTCATAAAACAACGAGTAGGTGATCAGCGACATCAGGCAGAGGCAGACCACGCAGGTCACAAAGAAGCTCACCAGG
>JAPYUD010000055.1:0-12705 GCA_029936215.1 Pirellulaceae bacterium
ACCTGACCGGCTTGCCGCCAACGCGCCAGCAGGTCGAATCCTTTCAAAACGACAAGCAGCCGGGGGCCTGGAACCGGGTGATCGAGCGTTTACTGGCCTCGCCCCGGTATGGAGAACGCTGGGGCCGACACTGGCTCGACCTGGCCCGCTACGCGGATTCCAACGGTTTTGAATTTGATTTCGTGCGGCCCCATGCCTGGCATTACCGGGACTACGTGATTGCCAGTTTCAACCAGGACAAGCCCTATGATACTTTTGTCCGCGAGCAGCTGGCGGGAGACGAAATCAACCGCGATGACTTTTCCTCCTGGGTGGCAACGGGCTTTTGCCGCAATGGCCCCACCGTTGGTAACCAGACGCTCGAAAAAAACCGCTACGAGGAACTGCACGATGTAATCTCGGTCACTTCCGAGGTATTTCTTGGCCTGACCGTTGGATGTGCCCGTTGTCATGACCACAAGTTCGACCCGATTTCCCAGGCAGATTATTACTCGCTACTGGCGATCTTTCATACCACGGGCAAGCGATCCCACCTGCTCGGCAGTGCCGAGGACCGCACCAACAACAGCCAGTGGAATGCCCGCATCCGGGAACTGCGCAAGAAAATAAAACAGCTTTCCAACGTGCCCAGCCGTGGTGATTGGCAACTGCGTGATGGCGAACTGCACCAGCATGCAATGGCTCCCAATGTTCGCCTTGGATTTGGGGATCCCGACTGGACAGACTACACGGTCAACCTGGAATTCATGAAGACCTCAGGCACCAGCGAGCCGTTCAATTTCGAGGCTGGCATCTATCTCGTCCTGAGGGCCAGCGAATTCAAGAATGGCCTTTCCCTGCACCTGGGTGCCTCTGACAATCGAGAACATGCCATCCAGCGCGAGGTCAACAACAGCCCTGCCCTGCTCGCCCCGCGTATCGCCGGAGCGATCCAGGAGGGACGCTGGTACCGCCTGCAGGTCCGTGTGAAGGGGACATCCCTGCAGGCATCGATCGACGACAAGCACTTGTTCTCTGTCGAGAATGGCACCCTTGCCAGCGGGCAGGTTAGCCTGGTCAACTGGCTCTGCCAGACAAGATGGCGAAATCTCCGCATTACCACCCCGGATGGCACCCTGCTGCAGGACGGTTTTCTGCCAATCGACAAATCTCTCCTCCCCGCCGCCAGCACGGCCGACTTCACGCGTGATTCACTCAACGCGGAGATTGCCAGCCTGGAAGCACGACTTGCCCGCCTGCCGATCGCGATGTCCATTACCGACGACAGCGCCCAGCCACGTGAAACGCGAATCCAGCTGCGTGGTGACTATCGAACGACCGGTGACCTCGTGGGGCCAGGCGTCCCCCGTGCCCTTGCCCCGCAAGCGGTTACTTTTCCACCATCTGTCGAGGGTGCTGCCACGACGGGGCGCCGCCTTCTGCTGGCCAACTGGATCACCGCGGAAAACAACCCGCTGGCAGCACGGGTCATGGTCAACCGCATCTGGCAACATCATTTTGGCCGCGGCCTGGTGGAGACTCCCAGTAACTTCGGGCTGATGGGCAGCGAGCCCAGCCACCCCGAACTGCTCGACTGGCTGGCCATCGAGTTCATTGAATCGGGCTGGAGCATCAAGCAGATGCACCGGCTGATCATGCAGTCAGCCACCTACCGCCAATCGTCCATCCAGGCCAGGCAGAAGGCGGGACAACGCCCCGATCCGGACGCCCGCTGGCTGACCCGCTATCCCCAGCGCCGGCATGAAGCGGAAATCATCCGCGACCGCATTCTCTGGGCCAGCCGTTCCCTCAACCGGCAGATGGGAGGACCAGGCGTGATGCCGAGGATCCACCCCAGCGTGGTCGCCTCCAGCACCACTCGCAAATGGCCAACCGTGGAGCAGGAAGGACCGACCCACTGGCGCCGAAGTGTTTATATCTTTGTCCGCCGCTCGGTAATGTTCCCTTTCCTGGAGTCTCTTGATGCACCAGTCACGACCCAGAGTTGTGACCAGCGAGTGTCCACCACTGTGCCCACACAGGCCCTGCAGATGATGAACAGTCATTTCGTCAACGAACAAGCCGGCCTGATGGCCCAGACCATCCTGCAGGATCATGCCGGGTCCCCCGGAGCGCAAATCGACAAGGTCTACTGGCAAACGCTTTCCCGCCCTCCCGACAGGGCCGAGAGGAAAGACTGCCTGCAGTTCCTGCGGATGATGGCGGACGATCACCGCCAGCAACTTTCCGGCGACAACCTCTCCCGGGACGAACTGGCCAGCACGATCGAGGCCCGTGCCCTCGAGGACCTCTGCCACGTGGCCTTCAATCTCAACGAGTTTTTCTTCCAGCAGTAAAAAACAGGACCTCACCAGATGCACCCCGATTCCTTCCCGATTGCCGACCAGCCGACGATCCACGACCGGTTCGTGAATCGCCGTCGCCTGTTACAGACAGCCGGTGCCGGGTTTGGTGGCCTGGCCCTGCAACACCTGCTGGGACAGGAAGGGACACTTCGTGCCGCGACTGCTGGCAATCCACTGGCAGCCAGGCCACCTCATTTCGCGGCGCGGGCAAAATCCGTGATTTTCATCTTCGCCTACGGGGGGCCCAGTCACGTCGACATGCTGGACTACAAACCGGCCCTGGAAAAATGGCACGGCAAGTCGATCCCGGTCTTCAACAAGGAAGATGCCTTTAACACAACGACCAGGGACACCGCGATGAAAAGCCCTTACAAGTTTCGCCGGCATGGCGAATCGGGCATCGCTGTCTCCGAGTTATTGCCTCATCTCTCGACCTGCGTCGACCGGATGTGCGTGATCAACTCCATGCACTGCGAATCAAACAACCATGCTCCGGCAACTTTCCAGATGAACACCGGCTTCATCCTCTCGGGACGCCCCAGCATGGGATCCTGGGTAACCTACGGGCTGGGAAGCCAGAGTGACTCGCTGCCGGCCTTCGTGGTAATGTGGGATCATCGTGGCGGACCCGTCGGGGGTGCCCAGAACTGGACATCCGGCTTCCTCCCCGCAGCCTACCAGGGGACTCCGTTTCGCAGCCAGGGAGAGCCTATTATCGACCTCCGCCTACCGGCGGGACAGACTGCCGAACAACAAAAGAAACGCCTGGCGTTGCTGGCCAGGCTGAATGCCCGCCACCTGGAAAAGAATCCCGCCGAGGCCAGCCTGTCAGCTCGTATCCAGTCTTATGAACTTGCCTACCGGATGCAGATGTCGGCACCCGAGGCTGTCGACCTGGACCAGGAAACGGCCGAGACACAAACTCTCTACGGACTCGACAGGCCAATCAGCTCCTACTTTGGTCGCCAGTGCCTGCTCGCCAGACGACTGGTAGAACGGGGCGTGCGGTTTGTCCAGATCTACTCCGGCGGTGCGGACCAGCAACTGAGCTGGGATGCTCACAGCAGCCTGCGTGCCAACCTGGAACAGCACTGCCCCGAGATCGACCAGCCTGTTGCTGGCCTGATCAAGGACCTGGAGCGGCGAGGACTTCTTGACGAGACGCTGATCGTCTGGGGAGGTGAATTCGGACGCATGCCGACCAACCAGGGAACGATTGGACGCGATCACAATCCACGTGGCTTCACCACCTTCCTGGCAGGAGGCGGAGTTCGTGGTGGCATGACCTATGGCGCAACCGATGAATTTGGTTACGCCGCAGAACAGAACCCTGTCTCAGTCCACGACCTGCATGCCACCTGCCTGCACCTGCTGGGGATGGACCACGAGCAGTTAACCTATCACCATCGCAGCCGGGAAATGCGGCTAACCGATGTCGCCGGGACAGTGCTTGACGATGTCCTGGCATAAACAGGGGAACAAAATATCCCCCGGCCAAGGAGCCTTTTTGATGACCGCCATTGACGACAAAACACGTGCCACGGCGATGTTCATCTCCAGCGTGCTGTTTCGTGCCACGCTGGTTGGATTCGTCCTGCTGTTGATCACCTGCATTCCGGTACTCTTCATGACCGACCAGATCTACACCATCCACAGCAGCATGATTGATCTTCCACGCGACCAGTACAACGCGCTGCTCTTTTCCTGGCTGGGCGACATGAAGATGCTGATTATTGTTGTCTTGCTGCTGCCGGCAATCGGTATCCGCTGGGCGCTGAAGAAGTCACCCTGACAGGATCGGCTTCCGCCTGGTCAAAAACGCTCTTCCCTGGCCGCTCGTTGTCACAGGCTTTTGATCTGATATATTTCACCCGGATCTGAACACAACTCTGTTCAGGATTATTGCCTGCCGGTGCATGGAGATTGATGATGAATATGTCCTTCCCTTCCAGAACGCTCCTCATGTCCTTCAAACGTACTGCCACAGCCAGCTGCCTGACCCTGGCATTGATCCTTGCTGGCTGTAGTAGCGATACAGAGCAGAGCAATACACCAGCACCTGACACAAGTCCTCCCCCGGCAGTCAGCCAGACAAGTACTGTCCCGGCACCGCCAAGCGAACCGGTTGACCTGAGCTATCTCCCGGCAGAAAGTGCGATCGGTGTTATCGTTCGTGTTCGAGATTTCCTGGACCTGGAAATGACAAAATGGCTTCCGGTCGAAGTGGCTGAAGCTGTTGGTAAGGACAGGCTGGGGATCGACATCCATGACATTACGGACGTGATCATCACGAGTCTCCCACCCTCCGAGCAAAGTCCCGTTCCGGAAGTTGGTGGTATCCTGCGATTTTCGAAGGACTACGAGCTCTCAGAACTTTTCGGCGGGCTTGAAGATCTTTTCGGCCCACGATCAACAATACAAAAGACCTCGATCGCAGGCGTGCCAGCGTTAACGTTCAGCGACGGTGATTTGACGGTCGAGATTGCGATGGCCGACAAGAGAACCCTGTTGGCAGGAACCCCTGGCATGGTTGGCAGGATGATCCTCGCAAAGGAACCGCCTGATAACTCATCCCTTGCATCCCAAATCAAGCAACTTAAAGGCCGGTACCAGATCGCATACCTGGGGAGCATGGAAGCACTCGGGCCTGAATTAATGGCGGAAGCACAAAATCAGCTGGACGGTGCTCCATTACCCCCTACCCTGATCAAGCTTGCAAATGGAATGCTCCGTACGCGGGGAGCGTCTTTCCAGACCGATCTTTCCAACGGTTTTAAAGTCCGGGCAACTATTGATGCAAGAACTCCTGCTGCAGCCAGGGAGCTCAGTGAAGATATCGTTGTGAACCTCGAATTCCTGCGGACACTCGCCCTGATCCAGGCCCAGGCGATTGAGACCGGAGACGATGTCCTGGACCAGTCGTTCCATCAGTACCTTGAACGTGTTTCCCAGTTGCTGGTCGAGACTTTCCAGCCTTCGGTCGAGGAGAACCAGGTGGTCTTCGTATCCGAAAATGGTCTCGGGCTGGGGGCGGTCCCGGCATTCACACCGGTCCTTGTCGCACTGTTACTCCCGGCTGTCTCCTCCGCTCGCGACGCGGCCAGGAGAATGTCGTCGTCCAACAACCTTAAACAAATCGGACTCGCGCTACGAACTTACCACAACACCTACGGCAGGTTCCCGGTCGGAGAGAATCCACAAATCCAGTTCAAGGATGGAAAACCCCTTCTCAGCTGGCGAGTCTACCTGCTGCCCTTTATCGAACAGGATCCGCTGTATTCCCAGTTCAAGCTGGATGAACCCTGGGACAGTCCTCACAACATCAAGCTTTCACGAATTACCATTCCCATCTACACCGATCCGAAGATGCAACTGGAACCGGGCATGACAACCTACCTGGCACCGATGGGACCGAACACGGTCCTGGGCGCCAACAGGTCCATGAAATATCGCGACATTACGGACGGGGAAAGCCAGGTCATTGCCGTTCTGGAAGCCGGAGCGGAAAATGCCGTTCCCTGGTCAAAACCCGATGACTGGACACCGGATCCCGAGGACATAGTCGGATCGTTATCGCTGGATAGGGAACAGGCCCAGGTACTCATGGTCGATGGGTCAGTTCATTCGATCTCCTTGCCTGAAATTATGCCGGAGACGCTCCTGAGGTTGATCCAGAGAAACGATGGCCAGCCATTGCCACCGGGAGTATTTGGACCATTTGGCCGGCCGAAGCGTGCTATCCCTCTCGAGGAATTTCAGCTAGAGCCGGATGAGCCAGCGACGGAAGAGGGGCCCGTGCTCAGCCGGGAGGATATCCGCGACCTGCTTGATGATTCTCCCCGCTAGTGGAGCCCGGAGATCGGCGTTCCATTGGAGATCATTCGGGTCAGGGGGTGACTCGTAAAGCCGTCCGGGTTCCCTGGCTCCATCCCACCCGCCCTTCCGCACTGTCTAGCTGCTGACTTCTTCTTCCAGCAGGTCATCGACCTTCTGCTGCACATCCCCCGGCAGGTAGGAACTGGACTGCGTCAGCAGCGAGCTGATCCAGCGGCCGGAATAGGAGCTCTGGATCTGGGCCCGGCCAGCGGGACCGGAGATCGACATGCTGATGACGGTGATCAGCGTGCACAGCAAGAGGCCGCTGAGAATGCCGGCTGCGCCCCCCATGCGGCGATCGAATTTCCCCAGCCCGGAGCGTTTGATCCAGGAGTAGCCCATCCGGTAGAGCAGCCAGATGATCACCGAGACAGCGGCAAAGACAATACCCATGGCGAAGTAGCTTCCAGCCGGCCCGACCATTCCCAGCTGGTTGGCCACCCCGGTTCTCAGCTGCAGTGCGACCAGGCTGCTGATGGCCACGGCCGAGACCCAGGCAATCTGCCAGGCCAGCCCTTTCCAGGCTCCAAAGAGCGTGGCAAAGAGGGCGATTGCCAGCATGATCAGGTCGTAAGTGGCCATGGCATGGGTGTCGGGGTCAGGATCCAGCAAAGGGCATCTATCTATTTATAGATATCGGCAGGCATGTGCCCTGCTCTTGCGGTTTCTGCCTGATCGATCGCTCCCCTACCAGCTTTCCAGCACCAGCGTCACGGGGCCGTCATTCACCAAGGCCACGTCCATCTGGGCGGCAAACTGGCCGGTCGCCACACGAATCCCCTGCCCCGCCACCCGCTCCACGAAAGACTCGTAAAGCGGCTCGGCCAGCTCCGGCGGTGCTGCCGATGTGAAACTGGGCCTTCGCCCCTTGCGGCAGTCCCCCCAGAGCGTGAACTGGCTGACCACCAGCATCTCGCCATGCACGTCCACCAGTGAGCGGTTCATCTTCCCCTCGTCATCCTCGAAAATCCGCAGCCCCACCAGCTTCTCCACCATCTGCTGAACCTGCTCCTCGCCATCCTCCCTGCCAATACCAACCAGCACCAGCATGCCCCGCCCGATCTCACCCACCAGTTCCCGCTCGACGGTCACCGAGGCCTGCTTGACACGTTGAAGACAAATTCGCATGACTAAGCGGAACCGGCGGGTTCACTCCCCTCCCCTTTCCTTTTCTCCTCGACCAGTTCGAGAATTTCTTCGATCAGCTCGTAATGGGATCCCACCAGGACCACCTGCTTGAGAAAGGACCAGCCAATCCACAAGGTCGCCCCGATAGCAAGAAATCGATGCGGGGCAACCCAGCTGGCCGGGTTGGTGGTGTTCGCTCCCGGATCAGAGGCACCTCCCATGGCAATCACCGCCAGCACCAGCAGGATCCCACTGAAGGACCAGGGAAAGTTCTTTCGCTTGATCTTCCTGCTCCGCTCAATCAGCTGCGGGTCAAGACTATAGGTATCCACAACCTCCGTGCACCAGCGGCTGGTGCCGATGAAGTAGGTCAGCGAGATGCTGTTCACCAGGACGGTGACAAGGGCGGCCAGCAGGCCCAGCATGAAATGAAAAGTTTGCCACCTGCGGATCGGCTGGTAGCGATCCCTGGCCGCGGCAAACATCTCCTTCGCTTCCGCCAGCTCTTGCCCGACTGCCTCCCCGGTTTCCTCACGCCTGGCAAGATTCTGGAGTGTCTCACGCGCCTGCAGGTATTCCCGGGCGGTTGTATTGGCATCACCGCCACTGAGCCCCAGGACCAGGTTGGCAAGCAGCAGCGACGTGGCAAACAGGGCCAGGGAAAAGAAGATGCGAGCCATTGAGCGGATCCACGGGAACGGGAGCTGGAACCTGGTGACATCAGGCGTCACCTTCCTCCTATTACTTTACCTCTCAAGGACCGTTGCCCAACCCCACCTGCTGGAGAAATCGATCCGTTCGATCAATCACGACCTGGTCCCCCCTCTGGTATTCAAACTGCGAGTTGTCCATCTGGACCCGACGTGTCACCCTGCGGAATTGCAGTGTCACCATAGCAGTCGCCTCCTCCAGACCGGACTTCCTCAGGTACTGCACCTCGTACGGAAAGAGCGGGAAGACCTCGTCCCGTCCCAGCACCAGTCTCACTGAATCCGGGAGGTGGGGTGGTAACAAACCCTCCTCCGCTGGAAACCTGTCATGGAACTGCGTGAGTAGATCATTCTTCCAGTGCCCCTGGACCACCCAGACCGGGATGCCACTGAGTTCTGAGCTGGAGATGCGATCAAATTCGAACTGGGCGTGCAGGCTCGAGAGCAGCCGGGGTAATCCCCCCAGGACAACCCATTGTCGGTGCGATGGCATCTGCCCTGCACCTGCCTGTAGCTGTATAGCCGTGCGTACCCGCCGCAGGTCGATCCGGCTGAGCTGGATTCCACTGGCAAAAGCCTCCCGGGTCCAGAGATGTCGTCCATCACTGACCTGGGTCAGGCTGGTCAACTGGCCAGCTGCCTGCAGCTTGAGTTCCAGACGCAGGCGTTTGTTGTCGCCTTGTCCAAAATGACGGTACTGCCCTGTTCCCACCAGCTGCTGACCATAAAGGTTAATCTGCTGCTGGATATCCGCCTGGAGCACATCTTCCTTGATCAGGTTCTGCCCCGCGCGCCAGACGAGCTGCTGAGGATCCACTGCAGTGGATTCCAATCCAGCGGTATCCTTCCCTGTCTTACCACCCTTCTCCTGCCTGCCAACCACTGGTGACCTGGCAAAGCTGGACAACCTGGGTAACAGGTTTCTGGTCTCCAGAAACAGCCAGGCGGTGAGCATGGCAAAAAACAGAATGGGTAATTTGTACTTCATAGCCCGGTTATGCGGATTTTTACAAAGATTCCGGTTACACGTTGCCGAAAATATATCACCAGAGACCTTCCAATTCGCTACCTTCGTGTGGCGAGATGGCTGAGGGCATTTTATGGCTCAGGAAACCCCAAGGTCTACGTCAATTGAAGCGAAAACAAACAAGGCTCGTATTCACGAACACCCTCCAGCAAGGAATTCGAAGATCGTCCTGGCAGAAGAAATGGCCAGTTCGAGTCAACTAAAGGGAATGATCATGAAAAGCTCTCCTCTTCTTTCGATTCTTGTCATTGCGGTGATCACTGCCATGACCGGTTGTGGCTTCAACAAGCAGCACAATCTGCCGCCGGCTCAGCAAATGATGCAACCTGGTCCTGGCGTGGGAGGTCCTGGCCCCGCGGTGATGATGCCCGTCGCTGTCCAGGCACCGATGGCTCTCGCACATCAGCCCAGGTCACAAGTCATGTTCATGCGGCCTGAAGGCCTTGAAATCCGTGAATACCAGGACAACCTCAGAGATTTCCAGAAAATTGCTGACTTCGTGCCTGTGATCAAGGACATGGTCCAGGGAAGGAAGCACTGGCTGAAACTCTCCAACATCCCCGGCTATGAGGGATCGCGAGACCTCTATCCAACACTGGAAATCGGTCCCACAACTCCTCGCACCGCGGCCTACCTGGACCACAACGCCATTCCCATCCAGTTTACCAACGAGGATTTCGACCAGGTCTACAACGGTAATTTTGTCACCAAGGTGATTTACCTTCCGGATCCGGAATTCCAGGAACTGGCGATGGCTGGCATCGAGACGCTCGTCAGCACACGACTCGATCCGGGTGACGATCCCATCGTGGAAGCGGATCGCCGCGGTTCGATCATGGCGATACTCCGGATGGGTAACAAGAATATCGAGCATGGCGGATCGGCAAGCCATCTGCAGCAGGCCTCTTACGCTGCAGGCCCCGCGGCTCAACCGTTCATGATGTCCGGTGCCAATGGCCCCGCCTACGGGATACCGAGTGTGGGAACCAATATCGGACTCCCTGGCCCGCCGCACATTCCCTTTGGTGGGCCGGCCGGAATGCAGGAGTACATCATGCATAACCACACCAAGGTCGACATTCCCGATCCCACCAGCCAGATCAATGTCCATGTCCGGCAAGCACCTGGGTACAACTACCCAAAACAGCCGAACCACGTCTTTATCCGCGAACAGAATATCCACTCGGCGGCACCACCCTACGCCCAACCGCCTTATGCCCGCAGGCAGGTATTACCCTAAGGCTCAACCATCCTGACGGCAGGTCCAAGGGGGAAAAACCCTCTCCCGGCATGTCGGGAGGGGGTTTCCGCATCCCCTGGATTTTTTCATCACGCAGACTCCAAGAGGTTCCTGGCCGGTGAACGATCTCCCTAGCAGACGATCAGGTAGCCCCAGCGGTCGGTTGGGCTGGATCCTGCTGACATGTCTGCTCGCCTCGACCACGTCACTCCAGGCCCAGGCTCGCCGGATGGCACCACAAACCCCCTTCGATCTTCCTCCAGGAGCCGTTGGCCAGGCACAACTTTCCCGCGGCGGCCCGATTGCCGGTTACTTCCAACCGGTCGAGGTCCAGCCTCCTGGACCCGTGGAACTGGCGGTGGCTGCCGAGGGCAGGTTCATGTCATCCCGACCAGGACCACTCAAGGCGGGCATGCTGATCGGTGCCGTTTACCGACTCCGGGTCACAAATATTCCCGGCCACGTGGGAAAAGAACTCTTCCCCTCGATCGAGGTGATTGACCGTCTCTATCCCCCGTCCGGGAGAGTCGCTGAATTCCCCATCCCCATTCTGCTGACAGAAAAAGAACTCCTGCAAGCCCTCAAGGGAATCTTCATTACCCGCGTGATTTACCTGGAAGATCCTCGCCAGGCATTTCCAGCTCCAGAAATCCCCGGGCAACAGCTGACATACGATGTCCCGTCGCATCTCAATCCCATCGACCTGGCGGATCAACTTGGTCGCCCCGTTGCAATCCTGCGATTAGGATCGCGGATTCCCCAGTTCGATCAGGTCAGCAGCCGATTCCTTTTTGATTCGCCACCACTGCGATTTTTCCCAGCGGCCAAGGACATCCCCGCTGCTGCCATTGAGAAATTGCCGCATATTCCCCGGGTCCGCATTAGCCACCCCCTCCACACTGTGCCCCTGCAGCGCTAGTCACCTGCCATGCAAAACACCATCCATACAAGAAATAATCAGCCAGCTGGCGAACTCGCCTGGCGACTGATTCTGATCGGCGTGATGGCACTGCTGATGTGCTCTTGCCGTGCTCCGGGAATGTTCAAATCCTCCACGCGGATTGAACCGGCACGGCCAGCAACGGCAGCTGGCGAGATACCCCGGCAACAGGACAACAAGCCGGTCGTGTTCTCCATTTCCTCCAATCCGCCAGTCACGAATCTTCCGGGAGTCATGCAACAGGTTGCTTACCAGCAGCCCGTCCCGCCCCCGACTACTCTTCCCCGAAGCGCCTACACCGGCGAGCCCCCGGCCGGCGTCGACATCCCTCATCTCAATAGTGGCGGCATTCCTTACCCGGACAACTGGCGACCCCCGGGAATTCCTGGCCCCTGGCCTGCTGACGAGTACCTACTCCAGGGAGGTGACCGGGAACAAACAGTCAACGTGGGAAAAGACTGGAGCATTGACAACCTGGACTCAGAAGATGCGATCGTCCATTACCACACGCTCGAAGGAAAACTGGTCGTCCAGCCCACCAATCGCCTTCCCATCTATGCGCCCCGCTTCGGAAGCGTCCGTCGCATGGACGGTATAGATCAGCTGGAAATCCAGAAAAAGCTGGCTAGTGCCGACTGGCCGACCAAGCTCGATTATCGCAACAGCTCTCGGATACCCGGTGGGGTCCTGCAGCAGTTGCAGCCCCAACACAATCTGGCAATGCGATCCAGCAGCAGCTACCGGGAAAGAAACCAGGGCCTTGCCCTTTACAAAAAGGACAGCTTGCTACAAGACGACGGGATTTCCCACCTGGAAAAAAATCGAACCCGTGACCAGTCCCTCGAAACACTTAATACCGAAAAACCACGTTTCAATGAGATGATCGTAAAAGCACAATCTGATCTGATCAAACAGAGAGTACAGATGACCATGGATGGCGTTCTGGCAAATGAAAACAGGGGCACCTCAAGCCAGGTCACGGTTCATGCCTACCATTCACCCGAGGGCAGTAGAGGGCGAGGGAAGGGAATGTTGAAGATCACCAAGACATCTTCATCCCAAACAGCACGCCCCGGTGAAATGATCGAGTTCACCATCCATTTTAAAAATATCGGTCCCCAGGATGTCGGTAACGTGACGATCGTGGATCACCTGACAAGCCGCCTGGACTATGTGGAGGAGAGCCAGGAATCGTCGCTGGGGGCTGATTTCTTTGTCCAGCAGAGCGTGCAGGAGGGAACCACCGTACTGCGGTGGGAGATCATCGATCCGCTGGGGACCGGCGAGAGCGGCCAGGTCACCTTCCGCTGCCAGGTCCGCTAGGGATTGCTTCCGGATCCCGGTCATTCACGCTGAAGCGGCTATTGCGACCGGCGGTATTGTGCCAACATTCGCTTAACCTCTGTCTCATCGATGAAAAGCGAAAAAGGGGCTTCCTC
>JAPYUD010000582.1:0-2393 GCA_029936215.1 Pirellulaceae bacterium
CCCGGAGCGGGAGCGGGCTTCAGCATCCAGCATCTGCTTGACCCACTGGATCAGCATCGTCCGCTCGGCGGCAGTTGGCTGGGGTTCGTCTTCCGGGGGCATCTCCCGCGTTTCCAGCTGCTCGACCATCGCCTGCCATGGCTTCACGTCCGCGCTGATCAGGTCGAGGGTGGTGAATCGCTCGAGATCCAGTTCACCCTTTTTCTCCTTGGTGGAATGGCAGCCCAGGCAGAACCTGGCCAGCAGGGGGCGAGTTGACTTCTCGTAGGCTCGTGCCAGCTTCTGTCGCGACTCGGACGTCGTGGCATCGTCCTTACCGTGGACGAGTGAGAGCTGAAGGCAGAACAGGCTCAGCAGGATTGCCAGCCATTTTCCAGATCGTGTCACCGTGATCAACCCTTCCGGGGAGGCCAGTTCCTGCGAAATTCCTCTTCTCCGAATGATCCTCGATTCTAACGCATTCCACGGCTGACTGTGAAATTCGCCAGGCTGGATAGTCAATCAAACAGCCCGGAAAAAACACAGTTGGACTTGCAGACCTCCCATTCCGGTACAACCACGTGGGAATGCATTGACAGGGCCGGTGACATTCCCAACCATGGGAGACAATTCCCACCGGGAAATAACCGCCAGGCGTCCGAATGACCTGGCAATCTTGTTTATCTTTCGGAGTAACCGTCCATGTTTTTTTTGCAGCGCCCTGCCTCCTTCTGTTGCCTTATCATCCTTGTGCTATCCGGTTGCAACGTGAAGCAGGAACAGACCGGGGAGGAACTTGTCCCGGAAATAGTCCGCGCGGAAGGGAGCACGGGAGAGAGTTCCTGGGCTGGAGAGGACAAGGTCACCAGCAGTGATCCGGACCAGTTACTCACATCGGCAGTGGAATATGCCCAGCAGGGCCTTGCCGCTTCCAGCCGGGAAACGGCGGCCCCCTGTTTCCTACAGGCAGCGGCCCATGCCAAGAAGCTGGCGCAGCTCGACCCCCAGCTGGTTGCCAACCAGCAGGAATTCTTTGCCAGCATGTACTACAACGGCGCCTGTGCCCTGGCGATCCAGGACAAGCCAGACCTGGCAATCGTCGCCCTGGGAGATGCTGTCAGCATGGGATTCAATGATTTTGATTTCATCATGTCCGATGACGACCTGATCCCGGTAAGGGAACTGTCGTCATTCGGTGACGATCTGGAAAAATGGAAAAAGCAAGCCGAGGAAATGCTTGCCCAGCAGGTCACCGAGATCCTGGAAGAGGCAGAGACATTCGAATTTGATTTTCATCTCACCTCGCTCTCCGGAAAAGAACTCAGGCTCTCGGACCTGGCAGGCAAGGTAGTGATTGTCGATTTCTGGGGAACCTGGTGTCCCCCATGCCGTGCCGAGTTGCCGTCGTTCATCAGGCTCCAGGAGGAGTACGCCGACCAGTTGCAGATGGTAGGCCTTAATTACAACGAGGCCGATGGGGCCGAGGGAGTGAGGGTATTCATCGCCGAGCAGAAGGTGAATTATCCCTGCGCGATGGGTGACGAAGCGACCATGGAACAGGTACCCGAGCTGGAGGGGTTTCCCACCACGTTGTTTATTGATCGAACCGGAAAGGTGCGGCTCAAGGTGACCGGGCTGCACAGTTACGAGTTTCTCGAAGCGGTAGTCGAGCGGCTTGTTTCCGAGGGCGCTTAGCGGGATCACTACCCTACAGGATGAATCGGCATGGCCAGACAGCTTAACCGTCGACAGGCACTCCAGTCGCTTGCCGGGGCAGCGGCGCTGACAGCATTGCCAGCTGCCGGAGCAGCGGACCGCAAGAAGCTACCGGTTGCCGGTGTGGTCACCGAGTACCGTACGAATTCTCACGCCGACGTGATTTGCGGGAAAATCCTGGAAGGATTTCAGCAGGATGGAGGGCCGGGACCCGACCTGGAACTGGTTTCCCTCTACACCGACCAGGTTCCCCAGGCCGATCTCAGCCGGGACCTGGCTAGCAAGCATGGCTTCCGGCTTGCCAGCTCGATCGAGGAATCCATCACGCTGGGAACCAACAAGGTCCAGGTTGCCGGCGTGCTTAGTATCGGGGAGCACGGAGACTATCCCTCCACGCCGGATACCCACCAGCAGATGTATCCCCGAAAACGTTTTTTTGACGAGATCATCGCCACCTTCAAGAAATGCGGCAGCGTCGTTCCCGTCTTCAATGACAAGCACCTTTGCTACAACTGGAAAGATGCCAGGGCGATGTACGACACGGCGCAGAAAATGAAGATTCCCTTCATGGCCGGCTCCTCGCTCCCAGTCGCCTGGCGGGAACCGCAGGAGATCCTGCCGATGGGATGCGTGATCGAGGAGGCCCTGGTGCTGGGATATGGCGGCCTGGAAGCCTATGGCTTCCACATGCTCGAAAC
>JAPYUD010000056.1:0-12638 GCA_029936215.1 Pirellulaceae bacterium
ATCACCTGGTGGCGACCTACAACGACCAGTCGGTGAACACGTACAACACCGTACCCCGGGCCCACCAGCGAACAATTTTCTTTACCGACCGGTCGCTTTACCGCCCGGGTCAGACGGTTAGTTACAAGGGGATCTCGGTCCATGTCAACCAGCACGAGGACGACTACAAGGTGCTGGCGAACACGGCGGTCAACGTGGTCTTCCAGGATCGGAACGGACGAGTGATTGCACGACAGAAGCACCAGACCAATGACTACGGGTCCTTCAGCGGCAGCTTCACCACTCCCCGTGACGGCGTCACAGGGCGGATGTCGATTCGTGTGGATGGTCCAGCCAATGGCGCGGCGAGTTTCAACGTGGAAGAATACAAGCGTCCCAAGTTTGAGGTCGCAATTGATCCGCCCCAGGAGGCGAGCCGGCTCAACGATGAAGTAACTATCGAGGGGACAGCGACGGCATTTACCGGGGCAGCCATTGATGGTGCGAAGGTGCGTTACCGCGTTGTTCGCGAGGTCCGCTACCCGCCGTGGATTTTCCTGCGGTACTGGGGCTGGCGTCCACCCGGAGAATCCCAGGAGATTGCCCATGGGAAGACAATCACGGCAATCGACGGAAAATTCAAAGTCAGTTTTGTGGCCCGGCCCGACCTGAAAGTCGCGGAAAAGGATGACCCTCGTTTCCGCTACACGGTTTACGCGGATGTGACCGACACCAGTGGCGAGACCCGTTCGGATGATCATGCGGTCACCGTCGGGTACACGGCACTGGAGGCCAGTCTCCAGGCGGGGAGCTGGCTGACCGACGAGGAACCGGTGACAGTCAATATCAACACCACCACGCTTGATGGTGTTGCCCAATCGGCCGAGGGGACAATCAAGATACACCGGCTCACGCAACCAGGGAAAGTTCAAAGAGCCCGGCTGCCAGGTCATTACTACATGCCACAGCGACAAAACGGCAAGGTGATCGGTCCGAAACCGGACATGTCCAGTATTCATGGCTGGCCACTGGGTGACGCCGTCGTGGAGGCAGGCTTCCAGACCGATGCCGAAGGGAATGCCTCGGTCACCCATGAGCTCCCACGGGGTGTTTACCGGGTGGTGCTGGAAACGGAGGATCGTTTTGGCAAGAAAGTGAATACCGAACTGTCACTGCACGTGCTCGATCCGGATGCCGAGCAGTTCCAGGATCGAATTCCCAGTCATCTGGGCTCGCCCAGCTGGACCGTCCAGCCGGGTGAGGAATTGCAGGTGTTGTGGGGAAGCGGGTACGAGGAATGTCGGGCTTTCGTCGAGATCGAGCACCGGGGCAAGGCGATCAAAAGCTTCTGGACCGATCGTACGAAGACACAGCTCAACCTTCGGCAGGAAGTGACCGAGGCGATGCGAGGCGGATTTACCGTTCGCATCACGATGGTGCGGGAAAACCGTGCCTACATGCACAGCCAGGTGGTCAACGTGCCCTGGTCCAACAAGAAACTGGAAGTCAAGTGGGAACGTTTTGTTTCCAAGTTGAAGCCGGGGCAGGCAGAAAGCTGGACGGCGGTGATCAGTGGTCCGGATGCACAAAAAGCCGTTGCCGAGCTGGTGGCAGGTCTTTACGATGCCTCGCTTGACGAGTTCCTTCCGCACGCCTGGCAAACGGCCTTCAACGTGTTTCGGCGGGATTACTCGAACATGAATATCCAGTTCCTTAATTTCAGCAAGGGACTTCAGCACCTGTCGGGGAGCTGGACGGTGTCGAGTCGTCAGGTCAGCATCCAGTACCGGGCATTTCCACACCAGATCATTGGCAACTTTCGCGGGTACCAGATGCTACAAAAGTCGATGGCGCGCCGAAATGGTTTGGCCGCCCCCGGTGCACCGATGGCGGAGGCGGATGTCGCCGAGGGTCAGATGGCGGGTGCCGCGAACGGTGTGGACAGGAAACGGGATCAGCAGGTCGACAAGGTGAGTGGGAAGTCGCCCAGCCTGGACAAGGTGGCGGCTCGCAAGAAACTCGACGAGACCGCTTTCTTTTTCCCGCACCTGGTCTCTGCCGAGGATGGCTCGGTGCGGATGGAGTTTTCCATGCCCGAGAGCCTCACGCGCTGGAAGTTCATGGGCTTTGCGCATGATGCCGAGCTTCGGGCCGGATTCCTCACCGACACGGTCGTTACTTCCAAGGAACTGATGATCCAGCCCAACCCGCCCCGCTTCCTGCGAGAGGGAGACCTGCTGGAATTCACGGTCAAGGTGACGAACCAATCGGCGGCACGGCAGGCAGGCACGGTCCGGCTGAGTTTCGCTGACGCCCGCACGCTTGACCCGGTCGATGACCTGCTTGGTAATCTGCAGACCGATTTTGAGTTTGATGTCCCCTCCAAGGAGTCACGGACTTTTTCCTGGAAGCTCAAGGTGCCTGACGAGATCGGTTTCCTGGTCTACAAGACAGTCGGTTCCACCGGGCGGCTCTCTGACGGGGAGGAAGGTTACCTGCCGGTGCTCAGTCGCCGTATCCTGGTGACCGAGTCGTTGCCGCTGCCAATTCGCGGGCCGGAGAAGAAGAAATTTGAATTTGAGCGGCTGGTCAAATCAGGTTCTTCCAAGTCGCTTCAGCACAAGTCCCTGACCGTGCAAATGGTCTCGAATCCCTCCTGGTACGCGGTGATGGCACTGCCGTACCTGATGGAATACCCCCACCAGTGTTCCGAGCAGACGTTCAACCGCCTGTATGCGAATTCGCTGGCCCGGCACATCGCCAATTCCGATCCCAAGATCCGCCGGATATTCGACCTCTGGCGGGACACGCCGGCGCTGGACAGTCCACTGGAGAAAAACGAGGATCTCAAGGCGGTCGCGCTGGAAGAGACACCCTGGCTCAAGCAGGCCCAGAACGAGAGCCAGGCCCGTCGCAACGTCGGGATTCTGTTTGACGATAACCGGCTGAACCAGGAAACTGCCCGCCTGCTGCGGCGAATGGCGGACCTGCAGCGGCCGGATGGTGCCTGGCCCTGGTTCCCCGGCGGTCCCGGCAATGACTACATCACGCTCTACATCACGACCGGGTTCGGCCGCATGCGTCACCTGGGAGTCGATATCGATACTGCCGTGGCGGTCAAGTCGCGGCAGCGACTTGACGGCTGGATCGACGGGATTTATCGCGAGATCCTCAAGCATGGCAAGAAGGAAGACAGTCACCTGTCGACGACCATCGCATTTTACCTTTATGGTCGAAGTTTCTTCCTCGAGGATATGGCAATCAAGCCGGCTCACCGCGAGGCGGTGGACTATTTCCTTGGCCAGGCAAAGAAGCACTGGTTGAAGCTGGCAAACCGCCAGTCCCAGGCACACCTGGCGATCGCCCTGAAACGATTTGGCGATCCCGAGTCGGCACAGGGAATCATGGCCTCGATCAAGGAACGCTCGGTCAGTGACGAGGAACTGGGCATGTTCTGGCGCGACCTGGAGAAATCCTGGTGGTGGTTTCGGGCACCGATCGAGACGCAGGCGATGATGATCGAGGCATTTGACGAGGTGATGAACGACCAGCAGGCAGTCGAGGACTGCAAGGTCTGGATGCTCAAGCAGAAGCAGACACAGGACTGGAAAACCACCAAGGCGACTGCCGACGCGGTTTACGGACTGCTGTTGCGAGGGGATAACCTGCTTGCCTCCGACGCCATTGTCGAGGTTTCGCTTGGCGGTGATGTGGTGGAGCCAGAAAACGTCGAGGCCGGAACGGGCTTTTACGAGAAGCGATTCTCCGATGCCGCGATCCATCCCCGCATGGGAAAAATCGAGGTCAAGAAAGTGGACCAGGGAGTGGCCTGGGGAAGCGTCCACTGGCAGTACCTGGAAGACATTTCAAAGGTGACCGCCTACGAGGGGACTCCGTTGAAACTGACCAAGTCCCTTTACACACGGGTCTTTACCGGCAAGGGGAAAGTGCTCCAGCCGGTCAAGGGACCGCTCAAGGTGGGAGATGAACTGGTGGTGCGTATCGAGTTGCGGGTGGACCGTGACATGGAGTACGTGCACCTGAAGGACCATCGTGGAAGTGGCACCGAGCCGGTGAACGTGCTTTCACAATACCGCTTCCAGGATGGGCTTGGCTACTACGAATCGACCCGTGATACGGCCAGCCACTTCTTCATCGATTACCTGCCGAAGGGGACCTACGTGTTTGAATATGCGACCTTCGTGGTCCATCGCGGCTCGTACCAGACCGGCATGGCCCAGATCCAGTGCATGTACGCTCCGGAGTTCAACAGCCACTCGGAAAGCCTCCAGGTGACCGTGGAGTAGTTCCTTCTGGGGGGTATGTTGAGGAACGATTCTGTTGGCGCAACATGGCATGATGGCCTATCATGATGTGGTGGTAGGAAGCCGATAGAGTACTTGGAGGAAATGTTTCGATGCTTACCATTCTCGGAAAAAAATGGGGTAACCACGGTTACTGTGACGGCATTGCACGTCGTGATTTCATCAAGGTGGGTGGAATGGCGATGGGAGGCCTGTCACTGGCCCAGATGCTCCAGGCGGACGACCAGGCAGGGACCGGCTCCAACCATCGGGCGGTGATCAACATATACATGCCGGGTGGTCCCTCGCACATCGATCTCTGGGATCTCAAGCCATATGCCCCCGCGGAGATACGGGGAGATTTCAGCCCCATCAAGACCAATGTCCCCGGGGTTGAGATTTGCGAGTTGTTCCCTCGCATGGCGAGCATGATGGACAAGTTCATCCCGATCCGTTCGATCTGTGATGCGGATGGACGGCATGATGCCTACCAGTGCATGACCGGTTGGAAGAGGGGGCAGCGACAGCCACGTGAGGGTCGTCCCAACTGGGGATCCTGGGTGTCGCACCTGCAGGGCAAGGTGAATAACTCGGTCCCTCCCAATGTCTCGCTGATGTACCCCACCGGGAACGGAACCTGGGGAGAAGACGGCGACGGCGGTTTCCTGGGTGTCAAGCATTCACCTTTTGGCCTGGTCGAGAAAGACCCCGCCAAGTCATCGGCGAACATGGTTCTGCAGGGAATTACGCTCAACCGACTCAATGACCGGGAAGCCCTGAGGGCGGCGTTTGATAACTTCCGCCGTGAAGCCGACAGCAAGGGGATTGCCGAGAGCATGGACGTCTATCACCAGCAGGCCCTGGGGATCCTGACTACCTCGGCGCTGGTAGAAGCCCTGGACCTCGGCAAGGAAGACCCGCAGGTGCTCGCGCGTTACGGCGAGAATGATCTGAAATACCAGCGAGATGGCGCCCCGAAGATGGTACGTAACTTCTGCATTGCTCGCCGACTGGTCGAAGCAGGAGCCCGGGTCGTTTCCCTGAATTACAGTCGCTGGGACTGGCACGGCGGGGACGGGATGAACTTCCCCCGCAGTCGACAGGAATTCCCCCTGCTGGACCAGGGGATATCAGCCCTGGTCACGGACCTGCACGAGCGAGGACTGGATAAGGATGTCTCCGTGGTGCTCTGGGGCGAGTTTGGCCGGACACCAAAGATCAACAAGAACAACAGTCGTGATCACTGGCCGCGTGTTTCCTGCGCGATGCTGGCCGGTGGCGGAATGAAGACAGGACAGGTGATCGGTTCCACCAACAAGTTTGGGGAACACGCGATTGACCGTCCGGTCAAGTTCCAGGAGGTCTTCGCCACGCTCTACAGGAACGCGGGGATCGACAGTGGCAAGGTCCGCTTCTTTGACAAGAGCGGGACGCCCCAGTACATGGTCGAGCCCGGTATCGAGCCGATTGGCGAGATCATCTAGTTCACGTTCGTGGACGACTTGCTCTCGAATTGATAGAGCTTGAGTGCGTTGCCGCCGAGGATCTTCTTCTGGTCGTCCGATGAAAGGTGCGCAAGGAGCTCCTGGACGCGCTCACGGTAATGCCGGTAACTCTTGCCGGTGGCATCCTTGTTGAAGCCTCCCCCGTAGATCATTCGTTCCGCACCAAAGGCGCTTGTCAGGTCTTTGACGACGGGTGGAAGTGGACGGTGAGGATACCGGTCCTGGCTTGGTAAGGATGACACCTTCATGATCGTATTGGGGAATCGGGCCCAGCGGACGATCACGTCATGTTCATCCTTGGTTCCCTGCATCGGGCGTCCCATGTGATCAATAATGACTGTCGTGTGCGGAAACTGCTTGATGTAGGGTTCCAGTCCCGGTGCATAACGGGGTTCGAAATGGAGCTGCATGGCCAGCCCCAGGTCACCGGCTGTTTTCCAGTAGTTCGCTAGTTCAACTGTGCCAAACGGGGGGAGCCGGTCGGGGGCGTAGGCATGCAGCCGGGTGGCGATCAGCTGGCCGTGGGTTCGACTGACAAGCCCGGCCATTTTCTCCACCGAGCCAGCCCGGTCAGCAAAGAACAGGCAGGTGCCCCGCAGGCGTGTGCGGTCCTGGGCCAGGCAGTATTCGAGGTAACGGTGGTCATCCTGGTAAGGTTCCGGATGGACCACGACTGCCCCATCCACACCGCCCCGTCGCATGCACTTGAGCAGCCACCCGGGTGTGGCTGCGTCTTCCGGCCGGTAGGGAGCGTGCGTGTGGTAGGGGAAGCGGGGGTCGGACTCTCCGGCGAAACAATGAAGATGCGTGTCGATGATGGCAGCCTCCTTCGGGCCCCGGGCAAGAACGGACCGGGCCAGCTGGGAAGCGGTAAACATGGAAATGCCGGCGGCAGAGAACTGGCGGCGGTTGCATCTGTTAAAGTAGTCCTGTTTCATGCGTGGAGATCCTGGCGAGGGCTGGGGTTGCCGTTGTGTTGTATCTTTTCTGGGCACGCTGTGCAAAGGACCATGGTCCAGTGCCGGCGGCCATGGGGCCGGGGGAGCATTCATGATCGTTGACGTTCATAGCCATGTCTGGAAGTACCCAGATCACTTCACCGATGACTTCCGCCGCCAGGCTGCAGAGCGAGCGAGGGTTGGCGAGGAGCTTGACCTGACAGTCCGCTTTGAAGACTACCAGCAGGCGATACCGGCAGGGGAGGAGGTGCTGGCAGTCGTCTTTGGCGGCAAGGCCCGGCTCAGTGGCCTCTGGGTGGAGGACACCTACGTGGCCGAGTGCGTGGCCGAGCATCCCCGGCAGCGACTCGGTTTCCTCTCGGTCGATCCGACGCAAGCGGGCTGGGAGGATGAGCTTCGAGAGGGGCATCAGCAGCTGGGGCTAGTGGGAATCAAGTTGCTCCCCATGTATGCCGGATTTCAACCGGACGACGATCGGCTTGATCCGCTCTGGCAATACGCCAGTGAGCATCATCTCCCGGTCCTGCTCCACACCGGTACAAACTTTGTCTCCCAGGCACCCCTGGAATACACCCTGCCCCGGCACCTGGATCGTGTTGCACCACGATTCCCCGATGTAAAATTCATCCTGGCTCACCTGGGCCATCCCTTCAGCGGTGAGTGCGTGGTGACCATCCGCAAGCACAGTAACCTGTTTGCGGATATCAGTGCCATTCACTACCGTCCCTTCCAGTTTTTCCAGACCCTGATGCTGGTCCAGGAATACGGTGTCTGGGACAAGCTGCTATTCGGTACGGATTATCCGTTCACCACCGTCACCGCCACCCTGGATGCCCTTCGTTCAGTGAACCAGATGGTGGAGGGGACGAACTTTCCGCGATTGGATGAAACGGCAATCGAGGAGATGATCTACCGAGACAGCCTCACGCTCCTCGGCCTGGAAGCACCTGGTGTCAGTTGATCAGGGTGTGCGATCAAGCGCCGAGAGACCGTGGAAAGTCCGCAGGTAAAGGCGGTCGTGGGCAACTGCCGGGGTGCTGTGACAGCCATCACCCAGGGAACAGCGGCCAAGGACTTCGAATTCCTCTGACGCCCGCAGCACGGTGACATTCCCACCCACGTCGATGTTGTAGATCGCGTCGTCGATACAGATAGGTGAGGCATAAAAAGTCCCGCCGATTCGCTTTTGCCAGTGGACTTTTCCGGTCCCTGCATCGGCCGCCGTGGCGATGCCGGTGTCGGACCAGAGAAATAGTAAATTCCCGTTAACCAGTGGCGTCGTGCAGAGTGGTGCCCCGCGAGAAATACGGTAAACCTGCTTGGCCGTGTTCCCCTCTCCTGGCAGCGGGGGTCGGACGGCAATCAGCTCGTTCCCATGGCCGAGCCAGCCGGAGGTGGCAAGTACCAGCTTGCCGGCTATCACCGGCGAGGCGATCGACGATTCGATGTGTGACCTGTCAAAAACATCCGCCTTCCAGAGCAATCGGCCATTAGCGGGATCAAGGGCGGTAATGCCCTGGTTGTAATTGGTAAAGATCAACTCGGTGCGGCCACCGTTTTTCAACAGGCAGGGTGTCGAGTAGGTCACTCGTGAATCGCGGTCGATCTTCCAGCGAACCGATCCATCTTTCTTGTCCAGGGCAAACAGGGCACTCTCTCCCTCGTGCTCGTGGGGGACAATCACCAGGTCACGGTAGAGCATCAGCGAGACACCGTATCCATGGCCTGACTTGAAATTCCCCAGGTCGGTTTTCCATCGCGTGGAACCATCATGCTCCAGGGCCATGATTATCACGTGCTTTGGAGTACCCCAGCCGATGTAGATACCTTCCCTGTCGACCGTGGGAGTTGTGGATGCAAAGCTATTAAGTTTGTGCTTGCCATGGGCCTCGTCACTGATTTTTCGCTGCCAGATGGTCGCCCCACTGTCTGCATCGATCGCCAGGACAAGACGCTCCCCGGTCTTTTCCTCACCACTGGTGACAAACAGTTGTTTCTCCCAGATGACAGGGGAAGAATGACCGGTGCCGGGAAGTTCACGTTTCCAGCGGTAGTCCTCAATTGTCCACTGGTGAGGGATTCCCTTGGTGGTGGAAATCCCGGCGCCGTTGTGCCCGCGAAATCGCGTCCAGGTTTCTTCTGCCTGTAGTCCAGCAGTAAGAGCCAGGAGTGGGAAAAGACAGAGCAGGCGGGGCATCCAGTTGTCCTCGGGATGGGGGTGTTATGCGGGTCATCGGGGTCTGCTAGCCGCCATGGTAACACCAAAGGGACAAAACTCCCAAAACACCGTTGGCACATTTCAGTACAATATCACCAGCAAAGAAGATCCCTGTTGAGCGAGGAAACGAAGAGATGATGAGCCGTCGAACGCTAAGCGGTATCGTGCTCCTGCTGGCCTGCCTGGTCAGTTCGGTCGTGGTGGCCCGGACCTGGACCGACACAACGGGTAATTTCAAGGTGGAAGCGGAGTTGCTGGGTGTGGAGGGAGGCCTGGTACGGCTCAAGAAAGAGGATGGAACGGTCCTCTCGGTACCGATTGCCAAGCTCAGCACGGCAGACAGGACATTTCTTCAGGAAAATCAGCCGACCACGACCGTTGCCGTAGCGGCACCGAAGAAGGGCTCTCGCGACTGGCCCCAGTGGCGAGGGCCGGCCAGGGATGGGATCTCCCCGCTCACCGGTCTTATAGATGACTGGTCCGCGTCAGCTCCCCGGCTGCTCTGGACAGCCAGTGGGATGGGCAAGGGCTATGCCAGTGTGGCGATTTCAGGCGGTCGGATCTATACCCTCGGTCAGCATGACGGCAAGGAACATCTCTCCGCCTTCAAGCAGGAGGACGGTTCCCATCTCTGGTCTACAGCGGTAGGGAGTGGTGATCATTCCAACGGAACGCCGACCGTGGATGGTAACCTCGTTTACGCTGTCGGGCTCAAGGGAGATCTGGTCTGTGCCGACACTGCAAGTGGAAAGCTGGCCTGGAAGAAAAACTACGGGCAGGATTTTGGTGGCCGCATGATGTCCGGCTGGGGATTCAGTGAATCGCCGCTGGTCGACGGGGATCGCCTGATCTGCACGCCCGGTTCCAACCAGGCGATGATGGCAGCCCTGGACAAGAAGACAGGCAACCTGATCTGGAAGTCGCCTTTTCCCCAGGGCGGCTCACGAGGCAAGGATGGTGCCGGTTACTCGTCGATCGTTATTAGCAAGGCTGGCCCGGTCAAGCAGTATGTGCAACTGGTGGGCCGTGGTGTGATTGGTGTGCACGCGGGGGATGGGTCTTTTCTCTGGGGCTATGATCGAATCGCCAACGGCACGGCCAATGTTCCCACACCGGTAGTCCATGGGGACCTGGTTTTCTGCTCCTCGGGGTACGGGGACGGAGGGAGTGCGTTGTTACGGATGAAGGCGACCGGGAACAAGGTGGGACCCGAGGAGGTCTATTACCGATCAGCCAGCGAACTCCAGAACCACCACGGGGGCATGGTTCAGGTGGGAGACTACATCTACTTCGGTCATGGTCATAACCGTGGATTGCCGATCTGCGTGGAGTTGGCGACCGGCAAGGTGATGTGGGGTCCGGTACGAGGAGCGGGGAGTGGGTCGGCCGCGATTGCCTTTGCCGATGGACACCTCTATTTTCGTTACGAGAATGGCTTGATGGCCTTGATCGAGGCGACGCCGGAAGCCTATCGTCTCAAAGGAACCTTCACGATCGCCTCACGAAATGGCAAGAGTTGGCCGCATCCGGCCATTGCCGATGGCAAGCTTTACCTGCGGGACCAGGACGTGTTGCACTGCTATTCCCTGACCAAGTAGCTATTCCCGCCTGCTCTTTCCGATCAGCTCCAGCACACGTTCCAGGGCACGGTCCTTGCTCGAGAAAAAATCCTGTTTCGTCGTGGTGACAGGGTGCTGGGGGATCACGCCTCGGCCTGATTGCAGTCCGGATTGTTCAAGGAAATGGTACTGGATGATCGGGATCGCCAGTTGCACGTTCGTGTTGGGGAGCAGGTAGCCGAGAATATTTCCCGCGGTAAAGGATGTTCGGACTCCCCCTGTTTCCTCTCCCACGAAGATCGTTGCCCCATCGCGATCGAGCATGCTGCAGAGTGACGCAGCTGCAGAGTGGGTGCGTCCGCTGGTGAGCACATAGAGTGATCCGTCAAAGTGGTGGCGATGTGGCTGGTGGACCGGGTTGAAATTATCAACCACCGTGAAAAGATCTTCGCCGACCGGATCGAACTCCTTGGCAAGTCGCCTTTCCATGTAGCGCGTCAGTCCCCGCGAATACCAGTCCGGGTCCAGCAGGTGCTTGTCGGCGATCGTGACGGTGCGGGTTTCGGCCGTTCGCATTTCATGAAACGGATCGCTGGCCAGGTAGGAGTGCAACCGTATTTCATGGTCGGTATAGCCGCCGTCGTTCTTGCGCAGGTCAAGTACCAGGTTGGTAATCTGGGGATTGTGGCCAATGGATGCGAAACTCTGTTTGAGGAAATGGCGAAACATCCCATCCCCTCTCCGGTAGTCATCGAAATCGAGCGAGTTGATCGTCAGCAGCACGGTATCCTTGCTCAATCGCTTCAGATCAAAAGGAAAAGTTTCCCCGCCACGTGAGAAACGTGATTCGTTGAGTTCTCCCAGGCGATGACCGTTGACAGGGTCGAGTGACCGGGTCAGTAGCTGCTCACTTCCATGAAGCCGGTAGCTGACACGGAAAGAACGTGGCTGCCCGAGGGCAATGGAATAGGCGTCCGCGAACTCCACCGCCAGGTTGGTGAGTCGCGAGTTGGCGACAAATCCATCACACGGAACCAGGGGTTGCAGCATGATTACCAGTTCATCCATCGGCCTCTCGTTGATAGAGATTAACTCGGCGCCCAGTGGAAGGGTTGCTTTCTTGTGATCCACAACTGCCGTTCCCTCGATGAAGAGGATCGGAAGAGGGAACAGTCGTCCCCGTCGCTCGCTTGCCTGCAGCTGGCCAGGAGGAAGCATCAGGTAGGTGTGCCCACAGCGAATTGCCTCGATCGGGGGTGCCAGTTTTACCAGGAACTGGGCGGGAGTGAGTGGCTTGTCGATGGATGCAGTTACTGCATCAAATTGGCTGGCAAGGTCCACGGCATCGACATAAAGATGAAGCCCCGGGTGCATCTGTTCAAGCAGGTGGCGGGCTTTCTCGACATCCTCATGGAGGTCCTCGACAGAGAGGGACCGGGGCCTTGACGGGCCACGTGTTTGTCCCTGGAGTTCAAGAACCGGGGCAATCAGCATTCCCAGGAGTAATAACGAGCGGAGAATCAATCGTTGTGCCTGTGTTTGTCCGGCAGGCGTTGGACGAGCGAATGTGAAAGTGACCTGTTGCATTCTCTTTTTAATTCCCCTAATCGACACAAAAGGACAGGAATCGACAGCGGTATCCCCGGCGGTCCCGCTAACCCTACGAGAGGCTGATTTCTTTGCCTATACTGGATTTACACATTCCCTTCGTGTTTTCTGGGCTTTTATGCTGTTTTCAACAGTGTGACATTTCCAGCGTGATGATTCAATCGACACAGCAAGCCAGAACCATTGGACGGATGGACAGGTGACGATGCATAACGACGAAACGTACAAGGTTGCTCAAGCCCCGGAAGGATCGGACCGGGAACGAGACAACCAGTTTTATGAGCTGCTGGCAGGGGGAGCAAAAACCCGCTTGCTGGAAGTATTTGTTGAGCTGGAAATGGCCACCGTGCTCGGCCAGGAAGGCCCCATGACGGCGACACAGATTTGCCAGCGGTTCTCCCTGCACCCGGATCGAGGCTGGAAATTCTGCCGGCTCCTGGCGATGTGCGGATTGCTTGACGAGCAGGGAGGGTTGCTCGGGGAAGATGACGCGGTCTACTCGCTCT